>NZ_JAIUKB010000093.1:29077-63822 GCF_020176785.1 Saccharopolyspora sp. 6V
GCCCCGGCGGGGCCCCCCCCCCGCCCCGCCCCCCACTTTTTTAGGGCCGGGCGCGCTCGGGCCCGGGGGGGCGCCCCCCCCCCCCCCCTTCTGCGTTGAGTGGCTAACTGAGTGACTACCGATTCCGGTTCAGGTCCTCGAAGAGGCGATCCATCGTGCTCGCACCCTCGATGATGACCGGCCTGATCTGCTTCCGGTACACGCTCTCGGTCACCGCGGTGCCGCTGTGGCCGACTAGCCGCGCGATCTCCTCCAGCGGCACGCCGGAGTCCGACATCAACGACACGAAGCTGTGCCGCAGCTCCCGCGGAGTCCACTGGGCAGGCACCAGCCCCTGCCCAGCCTCCCGGACCACCTTGCGGAACGCCCTACGGACGTTATGGGAATCCAGCGGGGTGCCCACCGCCGAGGCGAACACCAGGCCGTGCTCCTGCCACGCTCCCCCCGCGTCCCGCTTGGCCTGCCGCTGTCGCAGGCGATGCAGCCGTAGAGCGACTACGCACCTCATCGGGAGCGCAAGTGTCCGCCGGGACCGCCGGGTCTTGGTGTCGCCGCCTTCCCGCACCGACCTCCAAACAGAGATCGACCTGGGCGAAGACGGGTTCCCCGGCCGCCTCCCGTCGAGGTCGACGTGATCCCATGTCAGCGCCCGCAGTTCCTCCGTACGAGCCCCGATGAGCATCGACAGCACGATGTAGGCGTGCAACGACGAACGCTCCGAGGCGGACAGCACCGCACGGGCCTGCTCCAGGGTCAGCGACTTCGACGGGCGTCCCGCGGCCTCGCCAGCCGGAATTTCGCTGAGGGCGACGACGTTCCTGCGTACCTTGTCCCTCGCCTCCGCGTACTTCACGATCCGCCCCAGTAGCGAATGCAGAAGGCGCACCGTGCGGGTGCTCAGCACCGAGGCCCGGTCGGCAAGCCAGACGTCCACATCTTCAACGGAGAGGTCACGCAGCCGTTTGCGACCGAGGTAGGGAACGATGTGCCCGTTGACGTGGTGCCAGTAGTTCTCGACCGTAGACCTGCTGCGCCCGCTCAAGCCGTAGTCCAGCCAGCTCCTCGCGGCATCCCCCACCGTGTAGTTGCCGGGCTCCGCCGGTTGCCCGTCTTCGAGGTGTTGCAGGAGCTCCTTCAGCTTGCTCCGAGCTTCGGTCTTGGTCGTCGCCGCCGCCTTGCGCGTGATCCGCTTGCCGTTCGGGTGGAACCCCACAGTCACCTCGGCGATGAAGCGCTGGCGCGACTCCGACCAGTACAACGCACCATCGCCCCGGCTACGCCGCTTCGTCATGGGCGCCCCCCTGTGCCTCGTTCTGCAGCAGTTCGATGTACTCGTTCAGCGCTTTCGCAGGGACGAGCCGCGAGCTCCCCTGCCGTACGGATTTGAGGCGTCCACTTCGGATCTGCTCGTAGATGGTCGTGCGGCTCATCGACAGCAGGACCATCGCTTCCCGGATCGGGTACAGCAGACGGGTCGGCATCGAGCCCGCCTGATGTGGCGTGGCGGTTACGGCTTCGCTGGCACTCATGCGATTCCTTTCAGCTCGTCACGGAGCGGAGTCGAATTCACGGGTGTCGCCTTTCGGTCGCGGGGGCTTCACTGAGGCTGGAGCAGTGGGGGGCGGGGGTGGGCGTTTTAAACCCGCAAACCCGCGAAACGGGGTTTGTGCTGGGGTTTTGGGGTGCGGGTTTGGTTCGGCGTGCAGGTTTGTAAAGCCGCAAAGCAGCGGGTTTGCGGGTTTGGCGGGAGAGGTGGCGGGTTTGGCTCCACCCCCTGCCCCGGCCTCTTTGTGCTGGTCATGGTGGGGTTTGGCGGGTTTGCGGGTTTGCGGGTTTGGTTCGGGGGGTCAGGGTGTGCCGCTTTGGCGTTCGACCCAGTACTGGTGGCTGCTGGCGTGGGTGTCGTACACGCTGCGTAGCACGATGTCGCCGCGCCACCGCCCGACCTGCCCGGTGAGCTTGCGCCCCAAGGACTTCGTGCTCAGCAGCTTGCCGTTGGCGGTGGTGGGGAAGGTGCCTTGCCAGGGGCCGTCGCCGCCGCTGAGGTCGTCGGCGGTGGCGCGCAGCGTCTTGGTGCCCAAGGGCTTGTCGGCGTGGATTTGGTGCCAGCGCAGCAGGAACGCGCGCCATTCGGCCCCGTCGTCGTCGAGGGCGCGGTTGTCTTCGGAGTTGGCGAGGAATCCGTCGATGCCGTGGTGTTCGAGCCAGCCGCCGAGGTGCTGTGCCCAGCGGGTGAATTGCCGCATCTGCGGAACGCTGCTGCTGGTCGGTGCGCCGGCGGCGGTCCAGTCGAGGATGAGGATCAGCAGGTGCCGCAGCACGACGGCTTGGTTGGCGGGCTGGAGAATCCAGGAGTCCAGGTTCGGAATGGTGAACCCGGTGCGGGCTTCGGGCCGGGGGCAGTCGGGGTCGAGGCGGACCCACACGCTCCTGCTCGCCATGTCCCCGCCGACGCGGAGGTTGTTTCCGGTGGCCAGCCACAACCGGTCGTTGGCGTACGACGACGCGGAGTTCGTGCCGAGTTTGCGGTCGGTCCAGGTCCGTTCGGTCACCAGCCGCGCCAGCACCGCGGAGTTGATGACGTGGCCTTCTTCGAGGTTGTCGAAGACGACCACGCCGGTCTGATCAGCCAACACGGACGTGATGGATTTGCGGAGTTCCTCATCCGAGTCGGTCCAGGTCAGCACGCGTTGCCCGGACAACATCCCCGCGCAGCCGGACAGAATCGTTTTGCCGCTACCGGGCATGGTCGCGTCAACGATCCCGAACGGGGACAGGGCGCGGGTGAACGGGCGCAGGATCGGTGTGGCCAGCAGTGCGAGGTAGTTCGCCCGGTCGGCTGCCGTCTTCCACGGGAAGTCCCGCAGGAACGTGTTGAGGAGGAACTCGCGGGCGGCCTCGACGTCGTCGCGGGTGGGCTGGTCCGGGACGGGTTCAAGGTGGGTGCGCCCGGCCAGCAGGAACCCGGTTTCCGGGTCGTAGCCGGGGGTTTGCAGCAACGTGCCGTCGGGGCGCAGGACGGGGGTGGAGATGATGCGGTGCAGCACCGGCAGCTCAGGCCAGGAACGGCGTGCCAGGACCGCGGAGAGCACGTCCCGGGCCGGGGACGTCTCGACCTCGGTATGGCTGCCGTTCTTGTCGACTTCGGGGCGCACCACGTGGGTGTGCTCGGCCAGCAGCCCGGCCAGCTGCGCGACCCGCAGCGGGCTCGCCGCCAGCGGCAGCGCCACGTCGTCGTCGCCCGCGGCCGGGTCGCCCGCGCCGGAGACGGCTTCGACGACGACGGGCGTGCCGTCCTGGACGTAGGTGTCGGGCAGCAGGCGGCTGCCGACCGCCGCGGTGAGCTGCCGGATCGCATCCGGGTTCGTACTGATCCGCACTACGGGCCGTCCTTCCTTGCCGACCGGCCACAGTGGCCGGGTTCCGTGGGTGTGATCGTGTTCGGCGCTGGTCATGCCGGGGCCTCCTCGCCGCCCTCATCGCCGCCGTGGCCCGCGCGCTGGTCGAGTTCGACCTCGTCGAGGCACTGCCAGATGTCGAGCTGGTCGTCGCACTTCCACTGGCCCTCGCACTGCCACGCGCCCGCGGCGACCGCCCGCGGCCCCCGGCTCCCGCCCCGCGCGACCCGGCCGGTCAAGCCCGCCGCACGGCGCTCGATCTGCGCCCGCCAGTCCGCCAGCGCCTCGGCGTCGGTGCGCACGTCCGGGCCGTTGTCCGTCGCAGCGCTCATGCGGCCTCACCGCCCCGGCCACGGAGGGTGCGGGGGTGGTGTTGGGCCCAGCGGAAAGCGCTGTCGATCGTGGCGTCGATCTGTTCCGGGTTCCACGGCTGCTCCGGCCGGGTCAGCGGTAGCCGGTCCATCGCGTCGTGCAGCGCCGCGCGCACGGTGGCGTCGTCGACCGCTCCCCCGGCCACCAGCCGCCCCAGTTGCAGCGCCGCTTCGTGCAGCGCTTTGTTCTGCGGACCTGTACCGGTCGCTGCCAGCCGATCACAGGCAGACCGGATAGCACCCGCCACGTACCGATCGGCCCGCGCAGACGCGATTTCACGTCGCCCTGAGCGGGCCGCTGCGGGCTTGGGAGCCAGTGCCCGGGCCAACCACCCCGGTAGTTCGGCCGGGTCGGAGTCGTCGAGGAGTTCGTAGGCCCCGTCCGGAGTGATCGAACCGGGTGCGACGACGTAGCCGCCTCCGCCGCGGGTGTCGATCAGCGGGCCGAGCGCGCTCTGGGTGTTGCGGTAGCGGTGCTGCGGGTCGAGGAAGTAGCGGTGCGTGCCGCCGCGGGCGCTGCCGACGGTGTAGGTCTCCGGCAACGACATGCCGGCATCCGCGGCCAGCACGCCGAGCACATCCTCACCACAGGACACCCCCACCTTGTTCCAGCCCGTCGGCCAGCGGAACCCCGGCTTGGGCTGGTCGCAGTCCACGACGAGCAACCCACTCGGCCCGGTCGCGATCCCGATGTTGAACGGCGCCCGCGACCAGCACCGTTCGATCACGCCCGGATCGATGGTGGCGCGCTGCTCCGGGGTGCGGTGCCCGCCAGCGCAGACCCCGGCCCGGGGGCAGTCCTTCAGCCCATGCAGCGCGGGCCTCTTGCCACCGACCAGAAGCGGGAACACCGCCCAGCCCCGTTCGGCGAACAGCAGCGCCCACTCGCGCAACTGCGCCACCGCACCGTGCTGTGTAGTCATGAGGGTTCACCTCCACAAAGGACAAACAAGGGGATGAGGGGGGCCGCCCGGCTCCCGGCCCGGGCGCCGCCCCGGTCAGTCAGTCGAGGGGGTACGCCAGCGCGCGGAGGTCGTCGGCGAATCCGTTCGGGATCGCGATGACGTAGCCCCGAACCAGGTTGATGGCGTGATGCGGAGAGTTCAGCCGGTCGAGGGCGTCGCCGCGGTCGAGGAGGACCTCTCCGTCGGCGCCGTAGACCTGCGCGAAGTACGAGGCCATCGGCCGGTCCCAGCCGACGACGACCTCGTAGCCGGTGCGGGCGGGGATCGAGTAGCGGTTCATCGGTGCCTCCTGGGCAGGGTCAGCGGTCGACGCGACCGCATCGGTGGTGGTTCTCGTCGCTGCGGCGGGTTTCACCGGCACTCCGGCGGCTGGTGCATCCGGCCACACCGGCACTCCCAGGTCCCGTCGTCGATCCGGCGGTCTTCCTCGTCCTGCATCGCGTCGAGGTACGCGCCGTAGCTGGAGTAGTCGCGTCCGTCGTCGTCGATGTAGACCCCGGCGTCGTAGTCGTCATAGCTGCGGCTGTGCATCAGCGGTTCTCCTTGCTGTCGCGGTAGTGGCGATAGCCGCCGCCGGGGTGGGCGGGGCGCATCTTGTGTCCGGGTGCGGGTGCGCAATCGGGGCAGTAGTGGCGTCGGCCGTGGCCGACCCAGATCGACCAGCCCTCGGCATCAGCGCGGTGTTCGTAGTGGTCCCGACCGGAGAGGGACGGCAGTTCGGGTCCGGTGATGGCCGCGGCGCAGCGCGGGCCGTCGCAGTGAAGTCCGGCGGTCATGAGCCTGGTGCGTTCACTCATCGCTGGTTCTCCTTGTGGTCGCGGTGGTTGCGGTAGAGCCGGTAGGCCAGCCGCGGGCGGAGGCGTTGCCCGCCGCAGGCGTGGCAGGGGCGGGCGGCGCGGGGGTTGAGCGGGCTGGTCTGGTGGCCGGTGCCGTGGCAGGCCGGGCAGGGCCGGTAGGGCCAGAGGGCGACGTGTCCGAGGTAGATGGCGCCGCCTGCGAGTGCGGCGAGGAAGGCGAGGGTGGTGGGGTCGTGCACGGAATCTCCTTTGCGGTCAGGGGATTGGGGTGAACGCGACGTGGCAGGCCGGACAGAGCCACTGCCGGTGGTCGTGGTCGAGGGCGTGCCAGCCGGTGTCGCGGGCGAGGTCGGCGAGTGCGGCGCGGGAATCCATCGGGCCGCTCTCGTACTCGTCCTCGGCCAGGTGCTCCGTGCAGTCGGCGGCGGCGCAGCGCAGGTCCCACCACGCCGCGGTGTCGCGGCGCACGACCGCCTCCCGACGCGCCCCAGCGGCCAGGGCGTCGGCGGCGTCGCCCCACTGCGGGTAGAAGCACCCGTCGCCGGGCTCGACACCCGCGGCGAGCCAGTACGGGGGCGGCACTTCGACCCAGCTCGATGGGCGCAGCCTTACCGGGCGCGCATCGCGGACCGCGTCCCGGACGCGGTCGACGACGCCCCGCACCGCCGCGCCGATCTGCGGATCGCTCACGGGCAGCTCGTCTGCCGCCTGGGTCCAGTCGACGTCGAGGTCGCCGAGCAGCGCGGCGAGATCGCGGGCATGGCCGAGTCCGGACCCCGGCACGTGCGCGGCGGGCGATCGGCCGCTGAGGCGGTGGCGGACCGTCCACTCGCCGCTGTAGGTCCACGCCGCGTCCGGCTGGAGCTGGGTCAGGTGCGGGCACACCACCAGCCCGTCCGCCGCGGTCGGTTCGCCGACCACGGGGGCGGTGACTGCGGCCGAGGCGCGGGGGCCTCGCAGGTGCTGCTCGATCACGGCGTCGTTCGGGTCGATCCAGTTCATGCAGCCGCCCTCGTTTCGGTGTTGGCGGGCAAGTGGTGGTGGATCAGGTCCCAGCCCTCGCCGGGCAGGGCGGGCAGGTCCCGGGTGATCTCGCGGTGCAGCGCGGCCACGACCCGGGACGGGACGCGGCGAGTGCCGCCGCAGCGGCCGCAGGCCCACCGGCTCCGGGCGGCGTTGCGGGCGTGGGCCACCGGCAGCGGCGGCAGCAGCACGACCGCCGCCGTCGCGGCCCCGCTCTCGGCGGCCAGGTCCAGCAGCGCGGCCCGGTCCCGGACCCGGGCGCTGGTGGCGTCCCAGAGCACCGTGCTGCCCCCTGCCAGCGCCTCACGCGCTTCTTGCAGAGCGCCCTGCACCGCCCGCGGCGTGGCGCCCTGGTCGGCCGAGCAGCAAGACACCCTCGACCGCCAGGCATCCAGGCCGACCACCCGCGCCCCGAGCCCGGCGGCCCAGCACCGGGCCCACGTGGTCTTGCCCGCCCCGGGCGGGCCGATGGTCGCGATCAGCAATCCAGTCATCACGGTCTCCTCTCTGGTTCAGCGGTCGAAGTGCCGGCGGGGCCGGTTGTCTTCGTGGCGGGGGCAGGTCGGGCCGTGGCCGCCGGGGCAGCCGGTGCAGATCGAGCAGTGGCGGGACGCGGCGGTGCCGCAGTGGCGGCACTTCGCGCTCATGCCCGCCCCCGCTTCTTGGCGGCGGTGCAGGCCGGGCAGGTCGTGCCGCCGCGGGGCAGCCGGAACAGGTCGGTCTCGTAGGCGCCGCCGGGCTTGCGGTCGCCGCACCAGGCTTCGATCGAGCCGTCCCACCAGCTGCGGCGGCGGATGATGTGCCAGGTCTGGGACATCGGAACCAACTCCAATCCGATTACTGTGTGTAACAACTTGTGGGCGTGCGGGGGTAGCGGTGCGGCGCGCGTGGGGAGTTAGATCCTGCGTGGGGGGTTAGATTTCTAACTAGGGCGCCGGACCGGTGTTGAACTGGGAAAATTAGGCGAGTTAGTAGTTAGGTCCAGGCCGCGTGACCGCGGCGGGGAGGGCGGTTTCCGGGGTCAGGCTGAGGTTCTGGTCGGCTAACTCAGTCCTCGGTGCCGGTCTGCCCGCCACGGGCGGCGTGCTTACGGACAGTGGCGGGATCGAGGAGGTAGCGGTTGCCGGTGGAGGGGACCTTGAGGCCGGCCTCGGCCAGTTCGGCGACGAGACCGGACCCGGTGAGGGGCTTGCCGTCGCGGTGGTAGGCGCGGCCGTACTGGGCGAGCAGCGCCTTGGCGGCTTCGGCTGCGGAGACCGGTTCGTCGCCGAGGACGGTGTGCAGGTCGGCCATCAGGTCCCGCGGCTGGTCGTCGGTGGCGTCGGGGCGGGTGCCGTTGACGGGGGTGGCGGGGTCGACGGCCTGCATGGCGCGTTCGATGATCTCGGTCGCGGCGTCCCAGCCGCGGTCGTCGTCGACCTCCATGAAGTAGGTGCGCAGGATCTCGAACAGCTCCTCGGAGATCCCGGTGGCCACGCACGTACCGCGGTCGACGTTGAACCGCAGGTCGGTGGCGCGGATACCGGCGGCAAAGCTGCCGTCGCCGAGGAACCCGTCGTTGTTGCGCCAGGACTTCACGTAGAAGCAGGCGTTGATGCCCAGCAGCTCGACCAGCGCGGTCGGGATCGCCGAGGCCCGCGACGACTGGGTGTCGAACAGCGCCACGACGCCGGTTTTGCGGCCCCGCTTGACCACCTGGGTGGCCAGCTCCGCGGCTTCTTTGCCTAGCTTGCGGGTCTGCTGCCGGATGTTGCCCTTGTCATCCTCGTACTCGGTGGCGCCCTCGGCCTGAAACATCTCGTGGCACTCGGAGAACCCGACGATCAGCGGCCGCAGGTCCGGGTGCTTCTCGGCCAGCGCCCGGGACAGCTTCTTCGCACCCAGCTCAGCCAGCCTGTCCTCCCGGCGCTCGATCTCGGCGTAGAGCTCGTGCAGGTGCTCCACGGCGCTCTCGGCGTGGCCGAAGTCCGCGCCCTTCTCGTAGCGGCTCAGCCGCGGCTCGTAGGCGTCGAAGTCGCCGTTACCAGCGAAAACGTGCATGCGAAGTTCGGCCAGCGGGTCGAGCGCGGCACCGGCGACCACCACGCGCATCAGGTTCGACTTGCCCTGTCCGGGCTGTCCGCCGACACCGACGTTCGCCCCGACCAGCGGGAACGTGAGCTCTTCGCCCCGCTGGTTGATGCCGACCGGGACACCGGCGAACACGTCCGCGAACCCCGAGTGCAGCAGCGGGTACTCCGGCGTGGGCTGCTCCATCACGCCGGCGTCAGCGACGTAGAGGTCGATGTAGCCCCGCCGACCCCCCTTGACCTGGCCGTAGTCAGTCGGCCACACCTCGATTTCCGCCCTGTGCAGGTTGTGAGCCAGCACCATGCGCTTGTCGGCGACGTGCTCTGCCGGAACCCCCTCAGGCAGGGAGAACCGCGCCCGGTAACCCTTGAACCGGCCCTGCCCTTCCCGGGTCGGGGTCAGGTCGAACTGCGGCAGCCAGCCTTCCTTGAACGCGCTGTTGAGCGCCGGAATACCGAGCTTCTTCAACGCCCGCACGATGCCGTCGGCGGTGACCATGACCTCCGGCCCCGAGTCCCCGATGGTCTGCGTCGACATCAGCCACTGCGGGGCGTCGTTGCGCGCCCGGCGGGCGTGGTAGCCCTGCAACAGCAGCCCCGCGCCGGTGACCAGCAGCAACGCCGGGACTGCGACCGTGGCCGCCCACACCGTCCACTCGAACCCGCCGACCAGGAAGGAGAAGAACCCATCCCACACATCGGCGAACCCGAGCCCGCCCGGCCGAGCGAACGCCACCACCGAGGCCAGCAACGTCGCCGCCAGGCTGAACACCGCCAGCCCACCCAGCGCCGCCGGGACCCGCATGAGGAACTTTCCCCACACCTCCAGCCGCTGTAGCAGCAGCTTCTTGTTCTCGGTGCGCTGCTGACGCAACTGCGCCGCCGTGCCGTGATCCCCGGCCTCCTGCGCCGCCCGGATTTCCGCTTCGATGTCGCGGCCGGTCCACCGCGAGTACGCGCTGGTCGCGACATCCCACGCCCCGCCGACCGCGAACACCCCGTGCCGCGCCACGAACCGCCCGCCGTTGGCGGCGTAGGCGCGGCCGTGCTCCCGCAGGTGATCGCGCACCGCCGCCGCGCGCCCGGCCAGCGCGGCCGGCACCACGCCGCGTTCCCGATCCCGGGCCAGGTCCGTGCCCGCCGCGGCGGTGCCCTCGTCCTCCTCGGTGTTGCGGGGCTCGGTCGGCTCGACCTGCCCGGAACGGTGGATGCCGGGCACGGGCAGGTGCAGCAGTTCGCCCATCGTCGTGTAGTCCTCAGCGGGGTTAGTGGTCATGGCGGGTCACCTCCAGGCAGGGGCGGGGTGGGGGTCAGGCGGCGGTGGAGCGGGTGCGGCGCCAGTGGTCGATGAACTCGCGGGCGTTGCCCCAGCGGGTGCCGAGGGCCTTGGCGACCTCGTTGACCGAGTCGGTCGCGGGGTCGATCTCGCCGCGCTCGACGGCGGCGAAGAACACCGCGCGGGCCTCGTCCTTGGTGCGGCGGGCGGGTTCGCGGACGGTGGCGTGAACCGGCTTCCCACCGGGGGTCTCGGCCGCGTGCTCGCGGTTCTTCCCATGCAGCTCAGCGGGGGCGGGAACCAGGGTGTTCTCGGCTTCGCGCAGCGCGGTCGCGAGGGCGGCGTTGAGCCGGGTCGCGGTCGCGGGAACCAGCGCCATCGAGATCAGCAGCCCGAGTGGGACGAAGAACCACACCAGCGGTCCGGTCCCGGTCGCCGCTCCGGGGCCGACGTAGTGGATGCCGACTTGCAGCACGACGGTGAGCGCGAACAGGGCCAGCTCCATCACGAAGAACCCGTTGCCCGCCGCGGCACGCAGCTTCGCGCCGAGCCCGGCCGCCCCGGCGGCGTCCTTGAGCGAGTGCAGCGCGCTGGGCACCGCGCCGAGCCACTGGGCCACCAGGATCACTAGCACGCCGAGGCTGAACATCGGCTCCATCAGCCAGTTCACCACCCCCGTCGCCGGAGAGAGCCGGGACAGTTCGGTCGCCGCGTTCGAGGCGCCCAGCACGATCGACAGCAGCCCCGGCACCAGCGCGGCCACCGGCAGCCACAGCGCCAGGTGCGCCAGCATCCCCAACCGGTGGGTGGGGTCGGCGGCCTTGCGGTGGCGCTCCTTGGCTCCGGCCACGGCCTCGGCCAGCTGCCGCTCCCGGCGGCGCAGCTCCTGCTCGTGGGCGGCGGCGGCCTGCTCCTCGTCGAGGTCGAACCGCTGCATCTGCGCCTGGTGGGCCCGGCGCTGCTCTCGCAGCTGCCGCGCCTGCGACCGGGCCTCGGCCAGCTCGGCCTCGGTCATCGCATCCACGAGCGCGGCGTCGTCTTGCAGGTCCACCACCCGGGACGCGACCCGGCGCATCGCAGCCAGCCGGTCCGGGTCCGGCACCACCTGCTGCGCCGCCCGACGGCCGTCACCGACCCGCCAGATCTCCGAGTCCGCCACCGCCGCGTAGTCCCCGCCGGCGACCTCGCCGATCGGCGCGTCCGAGCCCGGGTCGGTCTCCAGCGTGTCGCGCTCGCTCCACCGGTACGACTGCTGCATCACGTCCTCCACAGGTGCCCCGGCCAAGTACGCGTCGACCACATCGCCGCCGCGGACGGGGGTCTCGGTGCTGCTCATCGCCGGTTCTCCTCTCGCGGATGGCGGGGACGGGTGACGGTGCGGACAGGCTGCGGCGGGATACGGGCGATCCAGCCCAGGAGGCGCTCGGCGGTGCGGTCGAGGACGTGCACGCCGAGTGCGAGAGCGACCGCGGGAACACGCACGAGCACCGCGGCGGTGAACAGCGCCGCCACCCAGAACGCGCGTGGTGCGGTGTAGGCCCGCAGGTAGTCCAATGTGGAATTCACGACGCCACCCCCGAACCCGCCGGAAGCGCGATCGACTGGAGACGGCGGGCCTGCTCGGTGTGGACCTCGGCGGCGGTAGCGGCCGCGCCCAGCAGCGGCGCCCACCCCAGGTGCTCGGCGAGGCGGGAGTAGGCGGCGGCCAAACGGCGCTCGGTGGTCGCAAGCTCGGCACGGCCGGCCTCCTGGGCGGCGACATCAGCCCGGGGCACCCGGCGGGACACCGCGGCCAGGTAGGCCGCGTGCGCCGCGCCGGCCTCGGCGGCGATCTCGGCGGGCACGGTGATCCGCACCGGCCTTGCTTTGCGGTTTAGCATCGGAGTTCTCCTGTCGATCGTCAGGTCGGTGGGGGAACCCGGCCCAGCAGGCGTTCCTGGCAGGGAGTTGCTGCTGGGCCGGGGCGCCGCTAGCCGCGGTCGTCGAGGTCCCGGAGCCGGGCGAGCAGCCGGTGGGGGTCACCGGCCACGCCGTGGCGGATCGCCGCCGCTTGCGGCGACGTGCTCGGCCAGGGCGCGGACACGCACAGGGCGGTGTCGGTCGGCAGCAGGGGCGAGCCGTCGGCCAGCCCGCGCAGGCTCAGCCTCAGAATCGGGTCGTCGCCGCGATACACGCCGCGGCTCATGTCCACGATCCGCATGTCCTCGGCCCACCGGGTCAGCACCGTGGCGCGCTCCCCGTCTGGGGCGTCGAGCATGAGGAACACCGCGTTGTACTGGGGGTCGTAGGATGCGGTGACCGCTCCGTAGCCGAGCAGCCCTGCGCGCAGTTCCAGCTTGGGCAGCTGTTGGATGGACATCCTGATCTCCTCTCGGGTGGTTCGTCGGTGTGCTCCGGTCACTGCTCGCCGGACTCGCCGGCGGCGTGCTGCTCGGCGCGGTCCGCGCGGGTTTCGAGGCCTTCGGCGCGGTACTCGTAGCGGCTGAACGCCGCGTCGAACGCCGCGGCCAGGGGCGACCACACGTCCTCCCGTTGCCCGGCCAGGCCGTAGGCGTCGGAAAGCAAGCGCGCCGCCACACCCCACGACCGCAGGTGCGACGGGCGCACCTCGCGGCGCTCGTCCGCGGCCAGCCACGCGTCGGACGCGGCGCTGTAGGCCGCCCAGCCGTCGTCGATCTGCTCGGCCAGGTGCGAGGGCACCTCGACCAGGCGGGTCGTCAACACTCGGTGCGCCTTGGCCAGCACCTCGTGGTGGTCGAACGCCAACGGGCCGTTCAGCGCTTCCGCCAGCGGCACCCAACGGGCGTCGCGAGCGTCGTCTCCGGCGACCGGGTCCGGCATGTGGTCCAGCAGTGCGCCGAAGGCCACCGACACCACCCGGCCCCGCGGATCGCGGTCGGGGTCGTCGAACACCCCGATCTGCGTCAGGTTCGCGGCGGACAGTCCGGTCTCCTCCCGCAGCTCCCGGGCCGCGGCCTCGGCGAACCGCTCGCCCTGGTCGACGTAGCCGCCGGGCAGCGCCCAGGACCCGGCGAACGGGTCCCAGCCGCGGCGGATCAACAGCACGTGCGGCATGTGCTTGTGGTGGGCGATCAGGACGATGTCGGTGGTCAGGTGCGCACCGGTGACTTCAGACATGAGTGGTCCTTTCTGGACAGATGGGTGATCGGCGTTCGAGTGGTCAGGCGTCGGTGACCTGGACATACACGATGTGCTCGTTGGTCATGGCCTGGTCCTCGTAGCGCTGGGCGTCCTTGTCGCTGTTGACCACGAAGGTCTGCGGCTCGCCCCGATCGCGGTGGATGGTGACCTTCTTCTTGCCCATGCCCTAGTCCTTCCTCAGCGGGTGGTGATGTCGCCGGACCCGGTGCGCAGCCCGGAGCGGTCGAGGTGGATGCCGGGAGCGGCGGTGGCGGTGATGTCGCCGGAGCCGGTGCGCACCCGCAGCGGGGCGTGGTCGGCCAGGTGCACGCGGACGTCTCCGGAGCCGGTGCGCAGCGACGTGGTCCGGGTCGCGGCGCGCACGGTGATGTCCCCGGAGCCGGTGCGGGCGTCGAGTTCGCCGGTGCGGTCGGCGACGATGTCACCGGAACCGGTTTTCACGGTCGCGACGGTGGCCTCCCCGATGCGCACCGAGCCCGAGCCGGTCGTGGCGCGCAGCAGCGTCAGCGGGCCGCTGGTGGAGATCTCCGCCGAGGCCGCGTCCAGCTCGACCTGCTGCCCGCCGGGGACCGTGACCTCCGCGATGATCCCGCCGCCACCGGCGCCGGTCACCACCGTGCCGCCGCCGGTGATGACGGTTCCGCCGGAGATCGTGATTCCCGAGGACGAGCCGATGACGACGTGCGTGCTGCCGGCCGTGAACACGCTGGTCCCGCTGCGGTGCACCACCGTGCGCGGCGGGGCGTCCGTAACCGGGACGGTCACCGACAGCAGGTCGCCGAGCTGGGAGACCGCGGTCTGCTGGATCGCCTCGACCGCGTAGGTGTCGGAGGGGTCCTGCGCGGTGAGCCGGACCTCGGCGTGCTCGACTCCGGGGACTGCGGTGACCCGGATGCGTCCGGCGGGCAGGCGCAGCCGCAGCCGTCCCGGGCCGGAGTGCAGGTGATGGGTGATGGTGCGCGACATGAAGGGGTCCTTTCTGGACGGTGTGGGTCAGAGCTGGGCGGCGTAGGTGCGGATCTGGTCGGCCGACACGGCCAGCTGCCCGCCCGCGGTGTGCACCGCGTCACCGGTCGCGCCGTACTGCGCCAGGACCTGCTGGACCTCGTCGCGGGAGGAGTTCTGCGCGACCTGGGCCACTGCCTGCCGCGCGCCATCCACAGCGCGGGCGGCCTCGGCCAGCGCGTGCTGGGCCTGCTCGGTCATCTCCACCGCGCGAGACAGCACACCGCGGATCTCGTCGATACCGGACATGGAAGAACCTCCAGAAGAAGCAGGGAACGAAGGAGAAGTGCGAGGATCGGGCGCCGCCGGGGCCGCCGGGGCGGGCTCGACCTCAGTGGGAAGCAGGTGCTGCTCGCCGATATGCGTGCACACCAGGTGCCGGGCGAAGTGCAGGTAGGTCGCGAGGCCGGCGGGCGGCAACTTCCGCGCCCACCAGAACCGGTCGCCCCGACACCCGCGGTCGGTGATCACGTCGCCGGGCATGTCGACGCAGGCCACGCGGCGGTGCCTCGTCGGCAGCTCCAGCGCCTGCTGGTAGAACGCCTCCACGTCCTCGACCGGACGCACGCCGAAGATGTCCAGTACCTGCCCGTCCGGGGTGAGCACCCCGCTGTGCACCGCCATGCTGCGCGGGCCGTTGAAGGCGTCGAACGTGATCGGCTGCCAGCCGGTCAGGGTGTGGATCGCCCCGGCGAGCCAGTGGCAGTGGTACCGGCCGAAGTACTCCTCGGCCTGCCAATCCACCGTCTCCGCGGTCAACGTCAACCGCGAGTACCCGTACCCGGTGGTCGTGCCCTCTTCGAGGGTGATATCGATGCTGCCCCAGAAATCCAGCGACGTATCCACCGGCGCACCCATCACGCACCGCCCACCACGGCCGTGATCAGCGCCGCCACCAGCAGCCACACCCAGTGCCACGACTGATCCAGCACGTACGCGCCAGTACCCAAGTGCGGGTTGTCGTCCCGGCCGGACCGCGGCGCGCCGAAGCGGTAGAACTCGCCGTTGCCGACCCGGTCCGCGAGCGCGGCGAGGGTGTGGCGGCGGTCGGCCCAGTAGTGGGTGATCGCGCTGAGAACCTGGCCGACGACGAACCCGGCCGGGTTGATCGGCAGGCCCAGCACCACCCACAGCAGCGCGACGGTTCCGGCGGTCGCGGCGGTGTAGGACAGCACGTGCTTCGCGCAGGCGAACCGGCCCAGCCAGTCCGGGCGGCCCTTGTTCGCCGCCTGGTGCGAGGTCTGCAACCAGTGGTCGGCGACGTGGTGCGCGACCAGCAGCGCGGGCAGGATCGCAGCGAAGACCAGGGCGGAATCGAGGTGGCCGGCCATCACGCGACCTCCCCGAGCTCCACAACCCCACCGGTGCGCATCCGCGCCCGCTCGGGCTCCGTGGTGCCGCCCCAAATACCCCGCTCACCGCCATGCAGCGCGGCCTCCAAGCACGCCTGCTTGATGCGGATCGGGCACTGCGCGCAGATCGCCAGGGCCTGCCGGGTCTTCCACGCGCCCTCGGCGCCGCGGCCATCGGTGTCGAACAACGTCGGATCGGCCTCTTCACAAGCCGGATCGCGGCGGAACACCGGACCACGCTTGACCATCACGAACCTCACCAACGCCGTCGTCACCGGCTCCCGCTGCGGAATCACGCGACCACCCCCGACGCCGACACCCGCACCGCCTGCACCCGACGCGCGTCCTGACGACGAGCCCGACGCTCCGCCCGCCGCAGCTGCACCTCGTCCATCCCCGGACCACCCAGCACACCCCGGCACTGCGCGTCCTCCGCCGCCTGCGCCGCGTGCGCCAACAACTCCAGGTCAGACAGCTCCGACTCGGCGACCGGCTCGGGCATTCGCGACTGCATCAGGGTCAACTCCTTACTGACTTAATTCACTGATCTGACTTGAGCCAGTATGCCACCGGCGCGCCGGATGTCAACATCTGGCTTAAGACACGGCTAGACTGGCTTGGTATCGAAGGGAGCTACATGGCGCTGGATCGCACGGAAATCGCAGCTCAGCTGAGACGAGACATCGACGAAGGCAAGTACTCGACGGGGGCCAAGCTGCCCCCATACCGACAGCTCGCCAGGGACATGGGTGCGGCACCGAACACCGTTGGAGAAGCGATCCGCCTGCTTGCGAGCGACGGCGTCGTAACCGTGCGGCGGAACGCGCGCGCGGTGGTCAACGACCCAGCCGCCGTGCCGCCCGCGGACCGCCAGATCCGGGAGGAACTCACCGAAGTCCGCGACGAGCTGCACGAGCTGAAGGGGCGAATCGCGGCACTCGATAGCAAGGTGACCGGCGTGCTCGGTCGGATGGACACCTGACGGTCAGCTCAACTCGCCGATGAAGGTTGTAATGGCGTCCAAGCCGCTGCCGAGGACCGCTCCGATTCCTTTGAGGATTTGGGCGGCCTCGGCGGGGCTCTGGATCACCAGGAGCAAGAATCCGAGCAGGATCGCCGCCCCGAGCAGTCGCCCGAACCCCCCTCCCTGCTTCGGCATCATCGGGAGCTGTTGCTTTGCCATCTCTCCTCCGTTCAGAGACGCCGCGGTGGCGTTGTCGTTGTATGTCCCAAGAATCGTCGGAATTTGCGATGATGAGGAGATGAGTCGCTGGTGAGTCGTTGGTGAGCCGGTCGAACCACCACACGCTGACCAGCCAGGATGCTGGACAGGAGGTCCTCAATGGAGGACTCGGGGACACCGCTGCGCCGCGCGCGAATGTCCGCAGGGATGAGCCAAGGCGAGGTGCGGGCCAAACTGCGCGAAGCGCGGAAACGCCGAGGGATCATGCCGCCGAAGGACTCCAGTCTGAAGCGGATGTACACCGAGTGGGAGCAGGGACGCGTACTTCCAACCGAGTGGCGCGACGAGCTGTGCGAGGTGTTCCAGCTCCCACCGGCGGCGCTCGGCGTCGTCGAAGTCGCGCCCCCACCGGTCGTCCCCGACCTGTCCACGTTGGAGGTCATGCGGATCGACCACGAGTTGGTCGACATGCTGGAGGAGCAGACGGATCACTACCGACTCATGGATCGCCGGGTCGGCGCGGCGATCATTCCGCAAACGGTCGCCCACGTGAATCACATGCAGGACGTCCTGCGCAACGCACTGCCTGGGCCGCACTTCGACAACGCTGCCGTCGCGCTCGCCGAGGGGGCGGCGCTCGCAGGTTGGCAGGCTCTCGACGCCGGGGACATCACGAAGGCGTGGAACCTTCACGACGTCGCGAAAACGGCGGCTCGCCAGAGCAACGACATCGCTGCACTGGCTCACGTCACCGCGCAGCAGGCATACGCGCTGCTGGACGCCGGCCGCCCTACCGACGCGGTCGAGCTGGTCCAATACGCGAACACGGCGGAGAACGCGAAGCGGGTGCCGCCTCGCCTACGAGCCTGGCTGTCCGCCGCCGAGGCGGAGTTCCTTGCGGCAGCCGGTGAGAACGACCGGTCGCGGATGCTCCTTGACTACGCACTCGATGTGCTGCCAAGCGGCGACAGCGATCCCGAGTTGCCGTACCTGATGCTGAACCGGACCCACCTTGCCCGTTGGAGGGGCCACTGCCTGGCTCGGCTCGGCGCGGACGAAGCGGTCGACCAGCTGACGGCCGCCCTCGACGGCGACCAGGCGCTCAGTTCCAGGCGGGCCGCGGCGAGCCTGCACGTCGACCTGGCCTTGGCACTGCGCCAACGCGGCGACGGTCCTGGTTCGCGGGTGCACGCGCAGCAGGCCTCGGAGCTGGCGGGCCGAACAGGGTCGACCCGCCAGCGCGCTCGCATCGCCGGGTTGATGTCCAGCTAGTTCGAGCCGATGCCGAATGCCAGGATGTGCAGGAGGCCGACCAAGGTGCCGGAGTTCTGAACCTGGCCACCGTGGATCAACTCAGGCAGGCGGTGCAGCGGCACCCACTCGAACTTGCCTTCGTTGACCTCCGTCGGGTCACCGACCAGCTCGGCGCCGCGGCCGAGGAACACGTGATTCGGGTTGCGCAACATGCCGACGGCAGGCTCGAACGCAACCAGCGGTTCGAGAGAACGCGGCCGATATCCCGTTTCTTCGACGAGCTCTCGCATGGCGGTTTCCCCCGGGCTCTCACCAGCATCGATGATCCCTCCTGGGAGCTCCCAGTTCCAGATGCCCGGGGCGAAGCGGTGCCGCCACGACATCAGCACGTGCTCCTCGGCATCGTCGATCAGCACGGTCATGGCCGGAGCCGGGAACCACACGGTGTGGTGCTCGAAGCGCTCGCCAGATGGCTGGGAGAGATCCGCCAGCCCAACGCGGACCCACTCGCTGTCGTAGACGGTGCGCTCGCCGTGGACGAGCCACTCGTCCGAATCGTTCGTCACCTGTGATGGCCACCTTCCTGCTCGACTGGTTCGGGGCCGCGCGCGGCTGGCGCGCCCCAGTTTCCCACGCTGCTGGGCACGCGGTGAGTGACTAACTGCGTGACAACCGACCCAGCTGCACGCGGACACGCACGGACACCCGCGGACGGTTGGTGCAGGCACTCGGGTCAACTTCGCCAGGCACGAATGCGCTGCAAGTTGCCTGGGGGTCAAGGGGTCGTGGGTTCGAATCCCGCCGTCCCGACGGTCTAGAGGGCCTTCGCAGATCAGACACTGCGAAGGCCCTCTTTTCATGCTCTTGGTCGGTTCTTCGAAGTCGAGCACGCCGTTGCTGGACCCCTGACTTCGGAGGTTTCCGATGCCCATTCTCGATCTTGATCGGCGCACCGGGGCACTGTCCCCGACGCGGACCGGATTCCTGGCCGCGGTAGGGGTTCAGGCAGCGCTGCGGGTGGTGGCGGGCCGGCGGCGTCGCGCGGGGTCGGTGATCGCCGGCGGGGTGTAGGCCATGTCCAGGGCGCCGACGTCGGTGCCCGGCGGGACGATCGCGTCGATCCGGTCCAGGACGTCGTCGGACAGGGTGGTGTCCAGCCCGTCGAGGAGATCGCGCAGGTGCTCCGTGGTCCGCGGACCGATGATCGCTGAGGTGACGCCGGGGTGCGCGATGGTGAACGCGACGGCCAGGTGGGACAGCGGCATGCCCGCGTCGGCGGCGAGCGGGATCAGCTGTTCCACGACGTCGAGGCGGTGTTCGTCGGACAGGTGCGCGAAGCCGAAGTTCGCCCGGCGCGAATCGGGCGCCGTGCCCTTCCGGTACCGCCCGGTCAACATGCCTTGCGCCAACGGGCTCCACACCAGGGCGCCCACGCCGTACTGCTCGCACACGGGGAGCACGTCGCGTTCGATGCCGCGGTTGAGCAGCGAGTACGGCGGTTGCTCGGTCCGCATCCGGTGCAGCCCGCGCCGCTCGGCGACCCACTGGGCCTGCACGATCTCGTGCGCGGGCGTGGTGGAGGAGCCGAACGCCCGGATCTTGCCCGCGCGCACCAGGTCGGTGAGCGCGGACAGGGTCTCCTCGACGTCGGTCGCCGGATCGGGCCGGTGCATCTGGTAGAGGTCGATGTGGTCGGTGCCCAGCCTGCGCAGCGAGCCTTCGACGGCCCGGGTGATCCAGCGGCGCGAATTGCCCCGCGCGTTCGGGTCGTCGCTCATGGCCCCGTGCGCCTTGGTGGCCAGCACGACGTCGTCCCGGCGGTGGGCGAGGGCCTTGCCGACGATCTCCTCGGATTCGCCGCGGGCGTAGACGTCGGCGGTGTCGATGAAGTTGATGCCCGCGTCCAGCGCCGTGTGGATGATGCGGGTGCAGTCGTCGTGATCGGGGTTTCCGAGCGCTCCGAACATCATCGCGCCCAGCGCGTAGGGGCTGACCTTGATGCCGGTGCCGCCCAGCGTGCGGTACTCCACGGGGGTCCTCTCGGTGGGTGCGGCACTCCCGCCGCACAATCGGAACCTTGTTCCGGAACAACGATACGGAACCACGTTCCGGATCGCAACGCAGGTGGTGTCGGTTGGGTGCGCGACGCCCCGATCGGGCCGGTGCGGCGAATGCGGCCCGTCGGCGTTCCGGGAAAATGCCGCATTCGTGGTCGCATGTCCGAGATCGGTGGTGTTCCGGATAACGGATCGGTGGACATCGGGCCGGTTCGGGCCGGTCCCGGGGATAGGTTCAGACCTCGTCGCACCCTCGAGAACGGATTGGCCGCAGCATGAAGCCGACGAGCGCGGAGCACGAACCCCACGTACCGGCGAGCTCGACTCCGCGCGAGATCACCGCCAAGGCCGTCGTCCTCGGCATCGTCCTCGCGGCGATCCTCGCCGGGGCCAACGCCTACCTGGGGCTGAAGGTCGGGCTGACCGTGTCGGCCTCGATCCCGGCGGCCGTGATCTCGATGGCGGTGCTGCGGCTGCTGCGCGGATCGACGGTGGTGGAGAACAACATCGTCCAGACCGCGGCCTCGGCCGGTGAGTCGCTCGCCGCGGGCGTGATCTTCACGCTGCCCGCGCTGGTGCTGCTGGGCTATTGGGACGGGTTCCCATTCCTGCCGGTCGCGACGATCGCGCTGTGCGGCGGGGTGCTGGGCGTGCTGTTCACCGTGCCGCTGCGGCGCGCGCTCATCGTGGAGAAACCGCTGCGGTTCCCGGAGGGCGTCGCCACGGCCGAAGTGCTCAAGGCCGGTGAGCGCGGCGGGCGCAGCGCGGTGCACATCACCGTCGCGGGGCTCGCCGGGGCGCTGCTGAAGTTCCTGCAGAGCGGGCTGGGCCTGGTGTCGTCCACGGTGACCGGGTCGGTGAAGGCCGGTGGGGTCGTGGTCGGGCTCGGCAGCGAGCTGGGCGTGGCGCTGCTGGGCGTCGGCTACATCGTCGGGCTGAACATCGCGTTCCTGGTGTTCCTCGGCGGCGGACTCGCCTGGTTCGCGGGGATCCCGCTGTACATGGTGTTCGCGGACCCGGCGCAGCTGCACTCGATCGTCGGGGACGCGACCGGCTACGACGCGGCGGAAGCGGTGTGGGACGAGAAGATCCGCTACCTCGGCGTCGGCGCGATGGCCGTCGGCGGGGTGTGGGCGCTGCTGTCGGTGGTGCGGCCGATGATCGCCAGCATCCGGTCCTCGGTGGCCGCGGTGCGCGCCCAGCGCGGTGGGGGAGCGGCGGACGTGCCGCGCACCGAGCGGGACATCCCGGCGAACTGGCTGCTGTACGGGACGCTGGCGATGGCGGTGCCGGTGCTGCTGGTGTTCCTGTTCGTGGTGGACCGCTCGCGGCTGGAGGTCGGCGGCGGCCTGTTCGCCGCGACGATCGCGTTCGGGGTGCTGTTCGCGCTGGTGGCCGGGTTCTTGTTCTCCTCGGTGTCCGGGTACATGACCGGGCTGGTGGGCTCGTCGAACAACCCGGTGTCCGGGGTGACGGTGCTGACGTTGCTGGCGAGTTCGTTGCTGCTGCTGGTGATCCTCGGCGTGCAGATCGACTTCGCGGGGGACGAGGCGAAGGCGACGATCGCCGCGTCGACCGCGGTGCTGATCTCCGGGGTGGTCAGCTGCGCGGCGGCGATCGCCGGGGACAACCTGCACGACCTCAAGACGGGGCACCTGCTCGGGGCGACGCCGTTCAAGCAGCAGGTGATGCTGGTGGTGGGCGTGGTCGTCTCGGCGCTGTGCATCGCGCCGATCCTGTCGGTGCTGTACGCGGCCTACGGGATGGGGAACTCGTTCCCGCGGCCGGGCATGGATCCCTCGGAGTCGTTGCAGGCCCCGCAAGCGGCGTTGATGAGCTCCATCGCGCAGGGCGTCTTCGGCGGCGGCCTGCCGTGGGGGATGATCTGCGGCGGTGGTGTGCTGGCGGTCGCGCTGATCGTCGCGGACCGGCTGCTGGAGCGGCGTGGCGCGGCGTTCCGGACGCCGGTGCTGGCGGTCGCGGTCGGCCTGTACCTGCCGCTGGAGCTGTCGGTGCCGATCTTCGTGGGTGGGGTGATCGCCTACCTGGTGTCCCGCCGCAAACGCGGTTCGGAGTCCGGCGGCGGGCCGGGGCTGCTGTTCGCCTCGGGGCTGATCACCGGTGAGGCGCTGGTGGGGATCGTGCTGGCCATCCCGTTCGCCATCGCGCAGAGCGCCGACGTGTTCGCGATCAGCCCGGCGGCGCTGGGGATGTCGGAGGCGTCGTTCTCGGTGCTCACCGACGTGCTCGGGGTGGCGGCGTTCGTGTTCTTCGTGCTGTGGCTGTACCGGACGGCGCGCAAGGCGGAGTGATCCCGCCGGCCGGGCGCGGCCGTTCGGGTGACTGTGCTGGTGACCACGGGGCCTTGTGGGTTAGGCAAGCCTGTCTTTAATGTTCGGCTGTGTCCCCGAACTCATCGCAGCAACCGGCCGGCGTGCGCGCCCGCGAAGTGGACGTCGCCTACGGCCGCGACGTCGTCGTGCACGGCGCGTCGATCTCCCTGGTCGCGGGGGAGGTGACCGTGCTGATCGGGCCGAACGGCAGCGGGAAGTCGACGCTGCTGCGCGCCCTCGCGCGGCTGCACCCGCCGGTCGCCGGTGCCGTGTCGTTCGCCGACGGCGCCGAGCTGCGCGCGCTGTCCGGCAAGGACCTGGCCCGCCGGATCACCCTGCTCTCGCAGCAGCGCACCGCGCCGGGCGGGTTGAGCGTGCGGGAGCTGGTGGAGTTCGGCAGGCATCCGCACCGCTCGCGCTGGGGCGGCCGCGACCCGGAGGGGCCGGCCGCGGTGGAGCGCGCGATGGCACTGACCGGTCTCGCGGGCATCGCCGACCGGCCGGTGCAGGCGCTCTCCGGCGGGCAGGCGCAGCGGGTGTGGCTGGCGAGCTGCTTGGCCCAGGACACCGAACTGGTGCTGCTGGACGAGCCGACGACCTTCCTCGACCTGCGCTACCAGGTGGAGATCCTCGACGTGATCCGCGAACTCGCCGACGAGCACGGCGTCGGCGTGGGTGTCGTGCTGCACGACCTCGACCAGGCGGCGGCGGTCGCCGACCGGGTGCTGCTGCTGGAGGACGGGCGGGTCGCCGCGGAGGGCGCGCCGGACGAGGTGCTGACCTCGGCGAACCTCACCCGCGCCTACGGCATCCAGGTGGACGTCGAGGTCGATCCCGCGGACGGGTGCATCCGCACGCGCGCCGTCGGCCGCTTCAACACTTCCGGCGTTCGCGCCCCCTCGGCCTGACCGGCGCCGCCGGTCACCCTCCAGGTAGGAGAATCATGCGCAGGACCAGAGCGATCATCGGGCTGT
The DNA here is from genome assembly GCF_020176785.1 of Saccharopolyspora sp. 6V. Classification (NCBI taxonomy): domain Bacteria; kingdom Bacillati; phylum Actinomycetota; class Actinomycetes; order Pseudonocardiales; family Pseudonocardiaceae; genus Saccharopolyspora; species Saccharopolyspora sp. 6V. The sequence continues at coordinate 52,297 of NZ_JAIUKB010000093.1, forward strand.
GCGCGGCCGCCGCGTTCTTCGCGGCGGGTTGCGGCACCACCGAGCAGGCAGGTGGCCGGGAGAAGTCGGCGAGCGGCGGTGATCCGGTGACGGTCGTCGACTCCCGCGGCGAGGAGGTCACCCTCGACGGGCCCGCGAAGCGGGTCGCGGCCACCGAGTGGAACGGCACCGAGAGCCTGGTGTCCCTCGGCGTCATGCCCGTCGGAGTGTCCGATGTGGACGGTTACGGCAAGTGGGTGGGTGCGGCGCCGCTGGACGGCACCGCCAAGGACCTCGGCACCCGCGGGGAGCCGAGCCTCGACGCGCTCGGCGCACTGGACCTGGACCTGGTGGTCGTCACCGACAGCCTCAGCGAAGGGGCGCTGGCGCAGGTCGAGCAGATCGCGCCGGTGGTCGTGATCAAGGGCGGCGGTGCACCGGACCCGATCGGCACCATGTTCGAGAACCTGGACCTGATCGCGAAGGCGACCGGCACCGAGGACGCCGCCGCCCGGTTGCGCACCGAGTTCGACGCGAAGATCGCCGAAGGCCGCACCGCGGTCGAGCGGGCCGGTGCGCTGGACGACCCGGTCGCGTTCTCCGACGCCTACGTGACCTCCGGTGAGGTGAGCATCCGCCCGTTCGCGAAGGGCTCGCTGGTCTCCGAGGTGTTCGACCGCATCGGTCTGCGCAATCCGTGGCCGATGGCGGGCGACCCGGACTACGGGCTCGCCTCCGCCGACGTGGAAGGGCTCACCCAGCTGCCCGACGTGCGGTTCTGGTACGAGGCCAACGGTTCGGAGACCGACGCTTACGGCGAGGAGCTGCGGGACAACGCGATCTGGAAGAACCTGCCGTTCGTGCGCAGCGGCAAGGTGCAGCGGCTGCCCGATTCGCTGTGGATGTTCGGCGGGCCGAAGTCCATGGAGCAGTACGTCGACGCCGCGATCGCGGCGCTGAAGGCGTAGTCCGTGACGACGCTCGTCCGTCCACCCGCCCCGCCGGTCGCGGTCATCCGGCGGGGCGGGCCGCTGGTGCTGCTGGTGGTGGGGCTGGCCGCGCTGGTCGTGCTGGGCGCCGCGGTGCACCTCACCCAGGGCACGTCCAGCGTGGACTTCGGCGCGCTGCTGCACCTGGTGCTCGGCGGCGGCACCGACACCACCGCGGCCGTGGTGGTGGAGTCGCGGTTGCCGCGGCTGCTCACAGCGCTGCTGGTCGGCGCGGCCCTCGGCATCGCGGGGGCGGTGCTGCAATCGGTGGCGCGCAACGTGATGGCCTCCCCGGACACGCTCGCCGTGGACGCGGGCGCGCACCTGGCGATCGTCGCGGTCGCCGCGTTCGGCGTCTCGTTCCCGGTGCTGGGCACCACGGCGATCGCGTTCGTCGGCGGGCTCGCCGCGGCCCTGCTGGTGATCTCGCTGTCCGGCATGGGCGGCACCGGGATCGTGCGGCTGGTGCTCGCCGGGACCGCGATCGCGTTCGCGATGCACTCGCTGACCCGGATGTTGCTGCTGCTGTTCGACCAGGAGACGCAGGGGCTGTTCGCCTGGGGTTCCGGCTCGCTCGGGCAGACGGGGCTGGGCGGTATCCGGGCGGTGGCGCCGGTGATGGGCATCGCGCTCGTGCTCCTGCTGCTGCTGTCCCGGCGGCTGGACCTGGTGTACCTCGGCGACGACCACGCGCGGACCCTCGGTGTCCACGTGGGACGGATCCGGTTCGCCTCGATCGCGCTGGCGGTGCTGCTGGCGGCGGCTTCGGTGACCTTGGCGGGCCCGGTGGGGTTCGTCGGGCTCGCCGCGCCCGCGGTGGTGCGGCTGCTGTCCAACCGGGTTCCGGGCCTGCACCGGCACGCGGCGTTGCTGCCGATCTCCGGCGCGATGGGCGTGGTGCTGCTGCTGGGCGCGGACGTGCTGCTGCGGGCGCTGATCGGCGCGCAGACCGCGTTGGAGATTCCCACCGGGGTGGCGACCACGCTGGTCGGCGCGGTGTTCCTGGTGGTGCTGTGCCGCAACATCCGGGTCACCGCGTCCGCCGCGGAGCCGCCGGCGGCGGGTGTCCGCGGCGGCGTGTCGGCCCGGCGGGTTCGGCTGGTCGTCGGAGCGCTGGTGCTGCTGCTGGTCGCGGTGGCGATCGGCGCGGTGCTGCTGGGCGACGTCCTGCTGCTGCTCGGCGACCTGGCGAACTGGGCGAGCGGGCAGGCCGGGCCGATCGTCAGCAACGTGATGTCGAACCGGGTGCCGCGGGTCGTGGCGGCGGTGCTGGCGGGGGCGGCGCTGGCGCTGGCCGGAGCCGCGATCCAGGCGGTGGCGCGGAACCCGCTGGCCGAGCCGGGGATCATCGGCGTCGCGGGCGGTGCCGGGCTCGGCGCGATCACGGTGATCACCCTGTGGTCGGGGGCCGGGTTCTGGGTGCAGGCGGGCGGTGCCGGGCTCGGTGCGGCCGTGGCGACGCTCGTGGTGTTCGCGATGGCGGCGAAGGGCGGTTTCGCCGGGGAACGACTGGTGCTGATCGGCTTCGGCGTCCAGGCGGCCACGCAGGCGCTGGTGACGCTGCTGATCACGCTGTCCGACCCGTGGAACGAGACGAAGGCGCTGACCTGGCTGGGCGGCTCCACCTACGGGCGTTCCTACGAGCACCTGGTGCCGATGGTGCTGGCGCTGCTGGTGCTGGTGCCGGTGCTGGTCCGCGCCCGCGGCGAGCTGGACCTGCTGTCGGTGGACGAGGAGACGCCGCGGGTGCTGGGTGTGCACGTGCCCGGGGCGCGGTTGCTGCTGCTGTGCTGCGCGGTGCTGCTGACCGGTACCGCGGTGGCCGGGGTCGGGGTGATCGCGTTCGTCGGGTTGATCGCGCCGCACGCGGCGCGGGCGATCGTGGGCAGGCGGCACTCCCGGATGTTGCCGGTGGCGGCGCTGCTGGGCGGGGTGCTGGTGTGCGTGGCCGACGTGGTGGGCCGCGCGGCGATCGCCCCGGCGCAGCTGCCCGCCGGGATGATGACGGCGCTGGTCGGCGCGCCGTACTTCGTGTGGTTGCTGCACCGCGACCGCACTCGCTGAGCCCCGGCAGGTGAACGGCCGGGGCGGGCCGTTCACCTGGCCGGTGCGCGCGGAGTCAGGCGTCGAGCAGCAGGACCACGTGCAGGGTCCGCGGCCCGTGGACTCCCTCGACCCGGTCCAGCTTGATGTCCGAGGTCGCCGACGGCCCGCTGATCAGCGTCGTCGGCCGCACCGGGTCGAGCCGCGTCACCGCCTCCGGCACCCCGGCGACCACCGAGGACAGCGCCACCACGCACACGTGCAGGTCGGGGACCAGGGTCAGCGCCCGGCGGCCCTGGTCGGCCGACGAGTCCAGGAAGATCGTGCCGGTCTCCGCGCAGCTCACCGCCGACCCGGTCACCACCCCGTCCAGCTCGTCCAGCCGCGCGGGCGGCACCTCCGCGGAGTCGACGGTGACCTCCCCGTCGAACTCGGCGAGCCACCGGCGGTCCAGCCCGGCGGGGATGCCGATCCGGCGGGCGCCGCGCAGCGCCGTCGCGATCGCGCCCGGCGCCTCGGCGGTGTCGCACTGGTGCACGGAGGCGCGGTAGTCCTCCAGGCGGTCCACGAGCAGTTCCCGCCGCCGTTCCGGGGGCAGCGACCGGCGTCGCCGGTAGTCGCGCGGCACCTGCACGGCGTCGGGCGGGGCGAGGGCGAGCGCGTCGCGCACCCGGCCCAGCACGGTCTCCCGGGCGTTCACCGCGCACCTCCTTCGCGCCGGGCCCGTTCGATCGCGGCCCGGCCTTCGGTGGAGTCCCACCACTGCCGGAACGTCCGCTTCGGCGGCACCGGCAGGTCGCGCGCCGAGGTCCACGCGCTGCCCGGCGGCGGCAGCGCCCGGATCCGCCCGCCGCGCCCTAGCAGCCTGCCGAGCTGCGCCGCGCGCTGCGCCGCCGTCCACCGCCCGGCCGAGGCCATCGCCGCGGAGGCCGCCTTCATCAGCGCCTGCTCGGCGTCGAACCCGGCCTGCTCCACGTGCTGGTGGCGCAGTTCCACCAGCAGCGACGGGATGTCGATCTTCACCGGGCAGGCGTCGAAGCAGGCCCCGCACAGGCTGGAGGCGTAGGGCAGCGAGCCGTTCGGGTCGCCGGACCCGGTGTCCATCCCGGCCAGCTGCGGGGTGAGCACCGCCCCGATCGGCCCCGGGTAGGTCGAGCCGTAGGCGTGCCCGCCGGTCCGCTCGTACACCGGGCACACGTTCAGGCAGGCCGAGCAACGGATGCAGTGCAGCGCCTCGCGCCCGACCTCGTCGGCGAGGGTGGCGGTGCGCCCGTTGTCCAGCAGCACCAGGTGGAACTCGCCCGGTCCGTCGCCGGGGGTGACGCCGGTCCACATCGAGGTGTACGGGTTCATCCGCTCGCCGGTGGAGGAGCGCGGCAGCAGTTGCAGGAAGACTTCGAGGTCCGCGTAGCTGGGGATCAGCTTCTCCAGCCCCATCACGGTGATCAGCGTCTCCGGCATGGTCAGGCACATCCGCCCGTTGCCCTCGGATTCCACGACCGAGAGCGTTCCGGTGTCGGCGACGCCGAAGTTCGCCCCGGAGATCGCGACCCGTGCGCGCATGAACCGGTCGCGCAGGAACCGCCGGGACGCGTCGGCGAGGTGCGCCGGGTCGTCGTCGAGGTCGGGGTCGACGCCGGGCATGGCGCGCAGGAAGATCTCCCGGATCTCCGCGCGGTTGCGGTGGATCGCGGGAACGAGGATGTGCGAGGGCCGGTCCGCGCCGAGCTGCACGATCAGTTCGGCGAGGTCGGTCTCGATGGCGGCGATGCCCTCGTCGGTGAGGTGCTCGTTGAGGCCGATCTCCTGGGTGGCCATCGACTTGACCTTGAGCACTTCCTCGGAGCCGGTGCCGCGGACGAGGCGGGTGACGATCGCGTTGGCCTCGGCGGCGTCGCGTGCCCAGTGCACGGTCCCGCCGCGCGCGGTCACGGCCTGTTCGAACCGCTCCAGGAGTTCCGGCAGCCGGGACAGCACGTCGCGCTTGATCGCGGCGCCGGCGGAGCGCAGCTCCTCCCAGTCGGGCAGTTCGCCGGTGACGGCGATCCGCTTGTCCCGGATGGTGCGGGTGGCCTTGCCGACGTTGCGGCGCAGCTGCGCGTTGCCGAGCTCGGTGCGGGCCGCCGCCGGGAACGGTTCGCTGCCGCGGATGTTGCCGGTTCCGCGCGGCGGAGCGGTGGGCATGCCGAGGAACGTGCCGCTCATGCGAGTGCTCCCTGCTTCGGCGCGATCTTGCGTTCGGTGGTGGCGAGGATCTCGGCGAGGTGCTTGGTGCCGACTCCGGTCTGCAACCGGGACAGGCCACCGCCGATGTGCATCAGGCAGGACGAGTCCCCGGCGGTGCAGTACTCGGCGTCGGTGGCGCCGACGTTGCGCAGCTTGTCCGAGAGCATCGCCGTGGAGGTGTCGGCGTTCTTCAGCGCGAAGGTGCCGCCGAACCCGCAGCACTGGTCGGCTTCGGGCAGTTCCACCAGGTCGATCTCGCGCACGGCGCGCAGCAGCCGCAGCGGCTTGTCCCCGACCCGCAGCATCCGCAGCGAGTGGCAGGTGGGGTGGTAGGTCACCCGGTGCGGGAAGGTCGCGCCGACGTCGACCACGCCGAGGACGTCGACGAGGAACTCGGCGAGCTCGTAGGTCTTCGCCCGGGAGCGCACGACCTGGTCGCGGAGCCCGGGACGGCCGAAGCGCTCGGCGACGATCTCGTGCTGGTGGCGGATGGAGCCGGCGCAGGATCCGGAGGGCACCACCACGGCGTCGATGGACTCGTCGGCGAAGCAGGCCGCGTGGTTCTCGACCAGCGGCAGCGCCTCGCGCTGGTACCCGGTGTTGACGTGCATCTGCCCGCAGCAGGTCTGCGCCTCCGGGAACACCACGTCCTGGCCGAGCCTGCTCAGCAGCAGGGCGGTGGCCTGGATCGCGTCCGGGAACAGCGTGTCGCCGAGGCAGGTGGCGAACAGGGCTACCCGCATGCGTCGGACTCCCTTCGTGTGGTCTGACCACACCGTAGCCGGGGTGGGCGAGTTCGGGAACGGGCGGTGTCCGACCGCCTCCGGTCAGCGTTGCGGCAGTGGGCGGCGCCCGCAACGCGCGGCGCCACGACCTCGATAGGCTCCGAGGGTGGTGAACGCTGGGCCGCGGGCGTGGGAACGGGTGCTCGCGCAGATCGAGGACGACCTGCTGCAGGGCCGGATCGCGCCCGGGCAGCGCCTGCCGGGGGAACGGGCGCTGGCCGAGGAGCTGGGGGTCGGGCGCTCCTCGGTGCGCGAGGCGATGCGGGTGCTGGAGGCGCTGGGCCTGCTGCGCGCCCAGACCGGTTCCGGGCCGGAGGCGGGCGCGGTGATCCTGGCCCGCCCCACCGGCGGCATGAGCGCGCTGCTGCGGTTGCAGGTGGCGGGGCAGGGCTTCCAGGTGCGCGACGTGGTGCGCACCAGGCTCGTGCTGGAGACGGCGTCGGTCACCGAGCTGGCCGGTGCGGCCGCGGAGCTCGCCGCGGCGGAGGAACTGCTCGACGCGATGGACGAGCCGGATCTCGCCCCGGCCGAGTTCCTGGCGCTCGATGCCCAGTTCCACCTGACCCTGGCGCAGGCCGCGGGCAACGAGGTGGTCGCGGTGATGATGTCCGGGCTGCGTGACTCGATCGAGCACTACACCCGCGAGACGGTCCCGCTGCTGGATTCGTGGGCGGCCACCTCGACCCGGTTGCGCGCGGAGCACCGCGAGGTGCTGGCCGCGATCCGGGACGGCGACGGCGCGCTGGCGGGCCGACGGGTCACCGCGCACATCAAGGGCTACTACGCCGACGGCGGCCTGGCGCTCTGAGGTCGGGGTAGCGGGGACGTCGAGGTGGCGGGGACGTCGGGTGGCGGGCCCGCCCCGCCGAGCCCGTCGGGCCGTTCGACGCGGCGGGTCAGACGCTGCGCAGCACGGAGACGACGACGCCGAGGACGGTGGCGTGGTCGCCGTCGATGACCTCGTAGGCCGGGTTCCGCGGCTCCAGCAGCACGTGCCCGTTGCGCTTCCGGTACACCTTCACCGTCGCCTCGTCGTCGAGCAGCGCGGCGACGATCTGCCCCGAGTGCGCTTCGGGCTGCTGCTTGACGATCACGGTGTCCCCGTCGCAGATCGCGGCGTCGATCATCGAGTCACCGCGCACCCGCAGCGCGAACACGGTGCCGCGCCCGGCGAACTCGCGGGGCAGCACGAGGGTGTCGTCGAGGTGCTCGTCGGCGGCGATCGGCGTCCCGGCGGCGATGTCGCCGACCACGGGCACCGTCACCGAGTCCGCGTCGTTCCGCGACGCGGAGGTCTCGCGCAGGAACGCGCGCACGTCGATGGGCCGGGACACGGTGTCGCTGCGCCGCAGGAAGCCCTTGTCCTCCAGGCTCGCCAGGTGCTTGGACACCGAGGAGGTGGAGCGCAGGCCGACGGCCTCGCCGATCTGCCGGGTGCTCGGCGAGTACCCGTGCCGCACCACCCAGTCGCGGATCGTCGCGAGGATCCGCTGCTGGCGCAGCGGCAGCGACGAGGCGTCCAGGTGCTCGAACGGGTCAAGATCGTCGTAGCCGGTCATCCGCCGAATGGTAGATCCCGCCACCCCGAACCCGATCACCGGCACGCCGACGGTCCCGGAGGAGGCAGAATCCTCGGCGTGCCGCCCGCTCCGCTCTCGCCGCCGCTACCCGGGAATCCGGTGCCGCCGCACGGATCGCGGGCGTCGTTCCGCTTGCCGGCGGGTCGCACGCTCGCCAGCGCAGAGCTCGACGGGCCCGCTGCGCGGCTCGTCGACGACGCGCGGGGCCTGTTCGCGGCGGCGGATCCGGTGCTGGTGCACGGGGACTTCCAGTCGGGCAACGCGCTCTGGGCGGACGCCCGGTTGAGCGGCGTCGTCGACTGGGAGGGAGCCGCGTGCGGTCGCCGGCGGCACGCGGAGTGGACCGGCGAGCTGGTGCGGCGCGCGCCGGTCAGGGGGTGGGGAGGATGAGGCAGGTGGTGGTGGCGTGGGCGATCAGCTTGCCCGCCTCGTCGTGGACCTTGCCCTCGGCGGTGGCGGTGCGGCGCCCGGCGTGCACGACGGTGCCTTCGGTGGTGAGGACCTGGCCGTCGGTGCGCGCGGCGCGGATGTAGTTCACCTTGAGCTCCAAGGTGGTGTAGCCGACGCCCGCGGGCAGCGTGGTGTGCACGGCGCAGCCCATCGCCGAGTCCAGCAGCGTCGCGGCGATCCCGCCGTGCACGGTGCCGAGGGGGTTGGCGAAGTCCGGCCGGGTGTCCAGCGAGACCACGATGCGCCCGTGCTCGACCACGTCGAAGCGCATCCCGAGCAGGCCGCCGATGGACGGGGCGCCGTCGAAGGCCCCGGACTGCACCTGGCGCAGCAGTTCCAGTCCGGACGGGGCGGTGGATTCGGTGGTGGACATGGGCTTCTCCTCGGGTGGCGTGCGTTCCGCCGCGATGCTACCGAGCAGTAATTTATGGTCGGGGGTGATGTGTCGCGGATCGCTCGATCCGCTCGACGAGCACCGGGCCGTGCGCTCGCCGAGCCGGGGGGGGGGGGGGGGGGGGGGGGGGGGGGGGGGGGGGGGGGGGGGGGGGGGGGGGGCCCCCCCGGGGGGGGGGGGGGGGCGGCGCGGGGCGGGCCCCCGGGTGACCGGCAGCGACTCCACGCCGTGGACGAGCTTGTCGAACTTGAACGCGATCTCCGCCGGGTCCACGGCGAGCGCCAGCGTCGGCACCCGCCGGTACAGCGTGCCGAACACGACCTGCAGCTCCACCCGCGCCAGCTGCTGGCCGACGCACTGGTGCACGCCGAACCCGAACGCGTTGTGCTGCCGCGCGTCGCGGTGCAGGTCCAGCCGTTCCGGTTCCGCGAACGCCGCGGAGTCCCAGTTGCCCAGCGGCAGCGCCAGCACGATGCCCTCGCCCGCGCGGATCGTCTCGCCCTCGACCTCGATGTCCTCCAGCGCGACGCGGCGCAGCCCGTGGTGGGCCACCGACAGGTAGCGCAGCAGCTCCTCGACCGCTCCCGCCACGACCTTCGGGTCCTCGGCGTCGCGGAGCACGGCCAGCTGCGCCGGGTCCTGGAGCAGCTTCGCGGTGCCGATCCCGATCATGTTCGCGCTGGTCTCGTGCCCGGCGATGAGCAGCACCATGCCCAGCTGCGCGGCCTCGGCGACCGTGACGTCGCCGGCGGTGACGCGCTGCGCGAGGTCGGACACCCAGCCCGTGCCCGGTTCCTCGACGCGAGCGGTGATCAGGTCGGCCAGGTAGTCCTGCAGCGCGCCACTGGCGGCCGCGCTCTGCTCCGGGGTGGCGTCCCGGTCGATGGCGAGCACGCTGTGCCGCTGGAAGAACTCGTGGTCGGCGTAGGGCACGCCGAGCAGTTCGCTGATCATCAGCGACGGCAGCGGCAGCGCCAGCGCGGAGACCAGGTCGGCGGGCTTCGGCCCGGCGAGCATCGCGTCGATCAGCTCGTCGGTGGTGCGCTGGATGAACGGCCGCAGCGCGGAGACCCGCTTGGCGGTGAACGGGAACGTCATCATCCGCCGGAACCGGCTGTGCTCGGCGGCATCGGTGTTGAAGATGCTCGGCGCTCGGTCGGCGGAGTGCGCCTGCGAGGCGGCGCTGATGTGCGGGAAGTCCGGTCGCTTCTCGTCGGTGCTCACCCGCGGATCGGACAGCAGGGCGCGCTGCGCGGCGTGCCCGGTGATCACCCACGGGGTGCTGCCGTTCCACAGCCGCATCCGCGTCAGCGGCCGGTGCGCGGCGGCCTCGCGCAGCGCGGGCGGGGGAGCGAACGGGCAGGAGCGGGAGCGCGCGGACGGGAACTCCGCCGCCGCGGCGGGATGTTCGGGCATGGTGGCCTTCCGGTGGGAGCGGTTCACGGGAACGTCCGAAGTGGACTTCAGCGGGCGGGAGCAGCCGCGGCGGCGTCGACGATCTCCTGGCGGCGCAGGCGGGTCTGCTTGGGCATGTTCCAGCCGAGCACCCCGGTCGTGCGGCCGTCCTCGCGGTAGCGCACCACGAACCGCCCGTCGGCGAGGTCGCCGTCGACCACCTCGGCGTCCGCGGCGGGCCGCACCGTTCCGTGCACCTGGATCTTCACGTCGTACTGGTCGGTCCAGAAGAACGGGATCGGCGAGTACGCGCGGTCGGCGCCGAGGACGTTCGCGGCCACCACCCCCGCCTGCTCGGTCGCGTGCGTGCGGTTCTCCAAGCGCAGCAACGAGTTCGTCCGCTCGTCGAACCACCGGCACACGTCCCCGACCGCGTAGATCCCGGGGGCGGCGCGGCACCGCGAGTCGCACACCACCCCGTCGTCGAGCCGCAGCCCGCTGCCCGCGAGCCATCCGGTGTTCGGCACCGCGCCGACGGCGACGACCACCACGTCGGCGGGCAGCTCGTCGCCCGAGTCCAGCCGCACCCCGGTCACCCGGTCGTGCCCGGTGAACCCGGTGACGCCGTGGCCGAGGCGGAGCTCGACGCCGCGCTCCGCGTGCAGCGCGGCGAGCCTGCCGCCGACCAGCGGCCCGAGCTGCCCGGCCATCGGGGTCGGCAGCGGCCCGGTGAGGGTGACGTGCAGGCCCGCCGCCCGCGCGGTGGCGGCGATCTCCGAGCCGAGCACGCCCTCGCCGACCACGACCAGCCGGGCGCCGGGGTGCAGTTCCGCCCGCAGCGCCAGCGAGTCCTCGACGGTGCGCAGCACGTGCACGCCGGTCAGGCCCTCGTGCCCGGGCAGGGTGCGCGGCCGCACCCCGGTGGCCAGCACGATCCTCTCGGCGCCGAGTTCTCGTCCCGACGCGGTGCGCGCGGTGCGGTTCGCCGCGTCCAGGGACACCGCCGCGTCACCGAGGACGAACTCGGCGTCCAGCCCGGCGAGCACCTCGTCGGTGCGCAGCCGGACGCGGTCGGGCTCCCACTCCCCGGCGAGCACCTTCTTCGACAGCGGCGGCCGGTCGTAGGGCGGGTGCGGCTCGTCGCCGAGCACCGCCACCGGCCCGTCGTGCCCGGCCCGCCGCAGGGCCTCCACCGTGGACAGGCCGGCGGCGGAGGCGCCGACCACCAGCACGCTCACGACTCCTCGCTGAGCGCGATCGCGGCCGCGGGGCACATGTTCGCCGCTTCCCGCACGCCGTCGTGCAGCCCCGCCGGGGGAGCGGCGTCCAGCAGGACCACCACGCCGTCCTCGTCGCGCTGGTCGAAGACCTCGGGCGCCACCATCACGCACGTGCCCGCGCCGCAGCACTTCTCCTCGTCGATCGTCACCTTCACGATGTGCTTCCCCGTTCCCTCGGAGTGATCTCGGAAGTGGTGGGCGCGAGCCAGAGACCGGTGATCGCGTCCACCAGGCCGGTTCCGGCCTGTTCCCACGTCTCGCGCGGGGTGGTGGTGCCGTCGGGGGGCGCCCGGGGGCGGGGGGGGGCCCCCGGGCCCCCCCATTTGCGGGGCCAGTGGCGGCGGTGCAACCCCCCCCGGGGCCGCCCTTTCCGGCGCGGGCCGGGGCGGTTCGGGGGAGTTATAA
>NZ_JAIUKB010000094.1:0-63563 GCF_020176785.1 Saccharopolyspora sp. 6V
GCGCTGGGGTGGCGGAACCTCAGCGGCCCCCTCGCTGCGGGATCGTTTTCACAGGTGGCTCCGCCACATGAGAAAACGCTGTCCTCGCGAGGGGACCGCTGAGAACCCGCGGGTGGTCCGGCTGCATGCTGGGGCGCCGCTCAGCGGCTTCGCCGCTGACACAACAGCAGGACCTGCCGCGTCAGGCTCGGATCGGTTCTTTCTCGTTCAAGTGGCTTGCAATTGGTCAACCGGTTGACAGGTTGGGGGTTGCTTCCGATACTAGGCCGAACGGCGAAGCCCCGCCGCGGAACGCCGCGGCCGCGCCACGCCCGGACCAGGACCCGCCCGCTCCGGCCGCGGTCCTCGCCCGCACCCGCTTCAAAGGAGTCAATGTGGACACCTCGACCGCCGCGCAGCAGCGCGGTCCGGGGGTGGAGAAGTCGGCCATTCGCAAGGTCGCCGTCCGCCTCGTGCCGTTCGTGGCCTTGATGTTCTTCGTCAACTACCTCGACCGGACGGCGATCAGCTTCGCCGCGCCGAACGGGATGCGCGACGACCTGGCGCTGTCCGCCGCCCAGTTCGGCTTCGCCTCCGGCGTGTTCTTCGTCGGCTACCTGCTGCTGGAAGTGCCCAGCAACATCGCGCTGAACAAGTTCGGCGCCCGCCGCTGGCTCGCCCGGATCATGGTCAGCTGGGGCGTGGTGGCGCTGCTGTTCACCTGGGTGCAGGACTTCACCCAGCTCGCCGTGCTGCGCTTCCTGCTCGGCGTCGCCGAAGCCGGGTTCTTCCCCGGTGCCGTGCTGTTCCTGAGCCTGTGGGTGCCCGCCCGGCACCGCGGCAAGATCCTCGCGCTGTTCTACCTCGCGCAGCCGCTGACCACCGTCATCGGTGCCCCGCTGGCCGGCTGGCTCATCCAGCAGCACGGGGTGTTCGGGCTGGAGGGCTGGCGCTTCATGTTCTTCGGCGTCGCGATCCCCGCCATCGTGCTCGGCGTCGTCGCCTGGTTCTACCTCGCCGACGACCCGCGCGAAGCGAAGTGGCTGACCGCGGCCGAGAAGGACTGGCTGACCGGCGAACTCGCCGCCGAGAAGGAGCACACGGCCGCCGAATCCGGGCACCACGGCCTCCGCTCGGTGTTCGGCAACGGCCGGGTGTGGACGCTGGCGATGCTGTACTTCGGGTTCATCTACGGGCTCTACACGCTCGCGTTCTTCCTCCCCGCGATCATCGGCGACTTCGAGCAGCGGTTCGGCACCACGTTCGGCGTGTTCGAGAAGGGCCTCATCACCGCGGTCCCGTACCTGCCCGCGGCGATCGTGCTGTACCTGTGGTCTCGGGACGCCACCCGGCGCGGGCTGCGGTCCTGGCACATCACCGTGCCCGCCGTCGTGGGCGCGGTCAGCGTGCCGCTGGCGCTGTTCGCCGGCTCCCCCGTGCTGACCATCGCGATCATCACCGTCACCGCCTGCGCGATCTTCGCGGCGCTGCCGAACTTCTGGACGCTGCCCACGAAGTTCCTCACCGGCGTGGCCGCCGCCGCGGGCATCGCGCTGATCAACACGCTGGGCAACCTGGCCGGGTTCCTCGCGCCGTACGTGACCGGCGCGCTGTTCGACTGGACCGGCTCCTACGTGGTGCCGATGTTCGTCGTCGGCGCGTTCCTGCTGCTGTCCGCCGTGCTGATGGTGCTGCTCACGCGCACCGAGCGGGCCGACCGCCGCGTGCCCGCCGCCGAGTGACCACCGTCCCCCCGTTCCCGTAGGAGAGCTCATGGCCCGCCTGTTCAACGACCCCGGCTCGTTCGCCGAGGAGATGCTGGAAGGTTTCGCCGCCGCCCAGGCGCACCGGGTGCGCCGGGTGCCCGGCGGAGTGGTCCGCCGCGACCGAGCCCGCAGCGGCGAGGTGGCCGTCGTCATCGGCGGCGGCTCCGGGCACTACCCCGCGTTCAGCGGCCTGGTCGGCGACGGCCTCGCGCACGGGGCTGCGATGGGGAACCTGTTCGCCTCGCCGTCCGCGCAGCAGGTGCGCTCGGTGGCGACCTCGGCGCACAACGGCGGCGGAGTGCTGCTGTGCTACGGGAACTACGCCGGGGACGTGCTGCACTTCGGCCTCGCCGAGCAGCGGCTGCGCGGTGACGGCATCGACTGCCGCACCGTGGTCGTCACCGACGACGTCTCCAGCGCCCCGGCCGACGAGCGGGACAAGCGGCGCGGCGTCGCAGGCGACCTGGTGGTGTTCAAGGCCGCGGCGGCGGCCGCCGCGGCCGGCTACGACCTCGACGAGGTGGCGCGGGTCGCCGCGCACGCCAACGACCGCACCCGCTCCTTCGGCGTCGCCTTCGGCGGCTGCACCCTGCCCGGCGCGGACGAGCCGCTGTTCACCGTGCCGGACGGGAAGATGGCCGTGGGGCTGGGGATCCACGGCGAACCGGGCATCGCCGAGCAGGACGTGCCGAGCGCCGACGAGCTCGCCGAGCTGTTCGTGCGCACCCTGCTCGCCGAGGTGCCCGACGGCGTCGAGGTCGCCGGATCGCGGGTCGTGGTGCTGCTCAACGGGCTCGGTTCGGTGAAGTACGAGGAGCTGTTCGTGGTGTACCGCCGGGTCGCCGCGCTGCTCGCCGAAGCCGGGGTGGAGGTCGTCGAACCCGAGGTCGGCGAGCTGGTGACCAGCTTCGACATGGCGGGCGCCTCCCTCACGCTGTGCTGGCTGGACGAGGAGCTGGAGCGGTTCTGGCGCGCCCCCGCCGATTCGGCCGCCTACCGCAAGACCCCGGCGGCCGCCTACCGCAAGACCCCGGCGGTCGCCGCCGCGGACGTCGAGGCGGGCGAGGACTTCGTGGCGCTGGACGTGATCCCGCCCGCCACCGGCGAATCGCGGGAGTCGGCGCGCTGCGCGCTGGCCGCGCTCGAAGCCGTGAAGTCCACTGTGGACGACAATGTGGCGGAGCTGGGCCGGATCGACGCCGTCGCGGGCGACGGCGACCACGGCATCGGCATGCAGCGCGGCGCGGACGCGGCCGTGGCCGCCGCCCGCGAGGCCGTCGAACGCGGTGCGGGCGCGGGCAGCACCCTCAACCGCGCCGCCGACGCCTGGGCCGACCGGGCCGGCGGCACCTCGGGTGCGTTGTGGGGCGTGGCGCTGCGGGCGATCGGCGCCGAGTTCGGCGACGAGACCGCTCCCGGTCCGCGCACCACCGGCGCCGCCGTGCGCGCCGCCGCCGACGCGGTGGTGCGGCTCGGCAAGGCCGAGCTCGGCGACAAGACCATGGTCGACGTGCTGGTGCCCTTCGCCGACGAGCTGGAATCCGCGCTCACCGCCGGATCCGGCCTCGCCACCGCGTGGGACGCCGCCGCCACCACCGCCGCGAAGGCCGCGGAGGCCACCGCCTCGCTGCGCCCGCTGCGCGGCCGCGCCCGCCCGCTGGCGGAGAAGAGCCTCGGCACCCCGGACGCGGGGGCCGTCTCGCTGTCGCTGATCACCCGCGCGGTGCACGCCGTGCTCGCCAGGTGACAACCCGAAACCCGTTGCGGTGAGAGGAGAAATCGCGTGAGCGACAAGCTGCGCATCGTGGTCGGCTCGGACGACGCCGGGTTCGACTACAAGGAGGTCCTGAAGCGGGACCTGGACAACAGCGACCTCGTCGAGTCCGTGCGCGACGTCGGCGTGGACGCGGACGGCCACACCCCCTACCCCACCGTCGCCATCGCCGCCGCCGAGCTCGTCGCGGCCGGGGAGGCCGACCGGGCGCTGCTGGTGTGCGGCACCGGGCTGGGCGTGGCGATCGCCGCGAACAAGGTCGAGGGGATCCGCGCCGTCACCGCGCACGACACCTTCTCCGTGGAGCGCGCGATCAAGAGCAACGACGCGCAGGTGCTCACCTTCGGCCAGCGCGTCGTCGGCATCGAACTGGCCCGCAAGCTCGCCGCCGAATGGCTCACCCACCGCTTCGACCCGGCATCGGCGTCAGCGCAGAAGGTCTGCCTGATCAGCGACTACGAGAGCAGGTCCGAGCGGTGACCCGGACCATCGGCGTCAGCCTGAAGATGTACTTCGGGCACCAGCGCACGCTCGACTGGTGCGCGGACGTCGCCGAGATCGCCCGCCGCCATCCCGCGGTGCGCGGCGGCGGCGCGAAGCTGTTCGTGCTGCCCTCGTTCCCCGGTCTGCCCCCCGCGCTGGACCTGTTCCGGGACACCCCGGTCGAGGTCGGCGCGCAGGACCTGTTCTGGGAGGACCACGGCGCCTACACCGGCGAGGTCAGCGGCGCGGAGCTGCGCGAACTGGGTTGCCGCCACGTCGAGGTCGGGCACGCCGAGCGGCGCAGGCTGTTCGGCGAGGACGACCGGGTGGTCGCGGCGAAGACGGCGGCGGCGCTGCGCAACGGGCTGACCCCGGTGCTGTGCCTCGGCGAGGAGCGGGCGGGCAGCACCACCGACGCGGTGCGCACCTGCCTGGAGCAGCTGGATTCGGCGCTCGACGCGGCCCGCGCAGCGGACCGCGCCGGGGCGGTCGTCATCGCCTACGAACCGCAGTGGGCGATCGGCGCCGCCGAACCCGCCGAACCCGAGTTCATCGGCGCGGTGTGCGGCAAACTGCGCAACGCGCTGGACGCCGAACCGGTGCTGGCGGGCAGCCGCGTCATCTACGGCGGCAGCGCCGGGCCGGGGCTGCTCAGCACGCTCGGCGACGCGGCGGACGGGCTGTTCCTCGGCCGGTTCGCGCACGACCCGGCGGCACTGGAGCGGATCCTGGACGAGGTCGTCGCGCTGGACGGGGTGTCGGCATGATCGGGCTGAGCACCTACGCCTACTTCTGGCAGTGGTCCGACCAGGTTCCGGAACCGCTGTCGCTGACCGGGATGCTCGCGGACACCGCGGCGCAGGGCGCGGAGCTGTTCCAGATCTGCGACTACCCGCCGCTGGAGTCGATGACCGACGCCGAGCTGGACGAGGCGCGGGACGAGGCGCGTCGACTGGGGGTGCGCCTCGAACTGGGCACCCGCGGGCTGCGACCGGAGCACCTGCGCCGCTACCTGGAGCTGGCCGGGCGGCTGGACGCCTCGCTGGTGCGGTCGATGCTCTACTCCGCCGACAGCAGGCCGACCCCCGACGAGGCCGAGGCCTACCTGCGGGAGGTCGTGCCGGAGTACGCGGCGGCGGGCGTGACGATCGCGCTGGAGACCTACGAGCAGGTCCCCACCCGCGTGCTCGTCGACCTGGTGGACCGCGTCGGCGACGAGCACCTGGGCATCTGCCTGGACCCGGCGAACGTGGTGGCCGCGCTGGAACTGCCCGGCGACGTGATCGAGCTGACCGCCCCGCACGTGAAGAACGTGCACGTCAAGGACTTCGCCTTCACCCGCTCCGCCGGGTGGGTGGGGTTCGCGCTGACCGGCGCCCGGCTGGGCACCGGACAGCTGGACCGGGCGCACGAGGTGCGCGCGGTGCGCGCCGCCGAACGCGGCATCAACGAGGTCGTCGAGCACTGGCTGCCCTGGCAGGGCGATGCGGCGACGACCTGCGCGGTCGAACGGGAGTGGACCGCGCACAACCTGGACTACCTGAGGAGTGAGCGGACATGACGGATGCGAAGCTGACGATCGCGGTCATCGGCGCGGGCGGCAAGATGGGCATGCGGGTGTCGAACAACCTGCAGCGCACCGAGCACACCGTGTTCTACAGCGAGAACTCCCCCGCCGGGCAGGAGCGCGTCACCGAGGCCGGTCGCGCGGTCACCGAGACCTCGGCCGCGATCGCCGACGCCGACGTGGTCATCCTCGCCGTCCCGGACATCGTGCTGGGCAAGGTGTCCGAGGAGGTCGTGCCGCAGCTGCGCGCCGGTTCCGTCGTGGTCACCCTCGACCCGGCCGCGGCGTACGCGAACCTGCTGGCCAAGCGCGAGGACCTGGAGTACGTGGTCGCGCACCCCTGCCACCCGTCGGTGTTCCTGCAGCGCCGCACCCCGGAGGAGCTGGCCGACACCTTCGGCGGCATCGCCGCGCCGCAGGAGGTCGTGGCCGCCATCGAGTCCGGTGACGAGGAGCGCCGCGCCGTCGCCGAGTCGGTGATCCGCGCGATGTACGCGCCGGTGGTGGACGTACACTGGGTGACGGTGAAGCAGCTGGCCTACCTGGAGCCGACGCTGGTGGAGACGGTGGCCTGCATGGTGGGCGATCTGCTCAAGGAGGCGCTGCACGAGACGGTGCACACCGTGGGCGTCCCGGAGGCGGCGGCGCGCGCGATGCTGCTCGGCCACACCCAGGTGGCGCTGGCGAACACCCTCAAGGGCGACAACCCGTTCTCGGACGCGTGCCTGATCGCGATGGACTACGGCCGCGAGTCGATCATCAAGGACGACTGGAAGAAGATCTTCGACGACGAGCAGCTGGACGCCGTGATCACCCGGATGCTGAAGCTGGACCGCATCGAGCGCTGATCCGCCCGGCCACCCCGCCCGGCCGCTCGGGCGCCACCTGCCGGTCGGCGCGGGGACGACGAACGCACCGCCCTCCTCCGGGGCGGTGCGTTCGTGCTTCCGGGCCGTTGTCCGATCGCCGGGCCGTTGTCAGATCGCCGAGGCCGTTGTCAGATCGCCCGGGCCGCCGCGGGGGCCGGGGCCGGCGCTCCGGTGGGGCGGGCGCGCTGCAGGTAGCGGCGGGCGCGGGCGGCGTCGGCCTCGTCCACCGGGGTGCCGCCCGCCGCACCGGCGCGCGCCGCGCTGGCCTTGAGGACCGCGTGTGCCCAGGACAGCTCCTGCTCGGTCGGCGCGAACGCGTCGTTGATCGTGGCGATCTGCTCCGCGGTGACCGCGGCCTTCGAGGTGAACCCGGCGCGGGCGGCGCGCAGCGTCTCGGCCGCCAGCGCGTCCGGGTCCCCGCCGCCGAAGTGCGGCGAGTCGATGACGACGACGTCGGCGGACGTCGCGGCAAGTACCGCGGAATCGCGCACGGAGCGCATGGCCTCCGGGTCCCCCGGCGTGCCGAGGTCGGCGACCACGTCCGCCGCACCGACGAGCACGCCGACCACGCGGGTCTGCGAGGCGAGGATCCGCGGCAGGTTGCGCAGCCCGCGGGCGGTTTCGATCAGCGGCACCAGCATGGTGCGGCTGCCCGCCTCGAACAGCAGGTTCTCGATGACGCCGAGCGCGCCCGCGGATTCGGTCCGCGGCAGCACCAGCACGTCCGGCGCGACGTCCGCGGAGAGCAGCGCGGTCAGGTCGGCGAGGCCGACCGCCGTCGAGGCGGCGTTGATCCGCACCGCGGTCACCAGTTCGCCGGGCGGCGCCGCCGCCAGGTGCTCGATGACGAGGGCGCGGGCCGCGGATTTGTCCTGCGGCCGCACGGAATCCTCCAGGTCGAGGATCACCGCGTCGGCGCCGTCGCGCTCCGCCGAGTCGAACTGCTCCGGTCGGGTGCTGGGTGCGTACAACCAGCTGCGGGCGGCGCGCACCGCCGTCTCCACGTCTCCGTCAACCATGTCCGTTCCCCCCAGATCGACCGGTTCCGACGGTACGAGCCAGGTGGATCGACGGCCATTCGACGGCGGGGCGGGGCTGCGCGATTCATCCGCTCCGGGGACGTGCGGTGGTTCCGCTGCGGCGCAACGGTTCCGGCGTTCCGGGCACGGGTTCCGCCGCGACCGGAGCGGCGGATCTCGTGCTGCGACGGCGTTTCCGCGTTCCCGTGGTGCGGCCCGGTGATCGCGGACGGCGCGAGCGCGGCGGCACCGGAGCACCGCCGGGAGGACGCCCGAAAGGCGTACCAGCCGCGAACCGCCCCGATCCGTCGAGACCACAGTGGACGGTCTCGGAAGTGCCGCGCCGCCGGAACCCCGCTACCGCACCGCGACCGGCCTTCATTGACGGTGTGATCGCTTGTGACTACGCTGAGTGGCTGACCGGGGGAAGCAGTCGGTTCAACTGAATGAAGTCGGGGGGCTTCTCGTGGCACTGCGCGCAACCGCGACCGGCACGGGCGACGGGAGACACCTGTTCGGCCGCGAACCCGCGATGCGCCTGGTCCGGGAGTTCGCCGACCGGCCGGGACACGCCAGCAGGCCGCAACCCGTGCTGCTGTTCACCGGTCCGCGCGGCAGCGGCAAGACCGCGTTCCTCGACGCGCTCGCCGACCGCCTGCACGGGCAGGGCCCGTACGCCCGACTGGACTGCGAAGTGCTCGACCCCGCCCGGCTCTCCCTCGCGCACATCGCCGTCGAGCTCGACCGGCACGCACCCGACCCGATCGCGTTCCCCCGGTTCGTCGCCGGGCAGGTGGTCGCCGCCCAGCAGCTCGACGTCGACCCCGGCATCGCCCGCCTCGAAGCCGAACGCGCGCTCCTGGAGCACCGCCGCGCCGACCGGCTGCGCGCACTGCTCGGCGGCCTCCTGCCGCACGCCGAGCACGTCGGGCGGCGGCTCGCCGACGGGGTGCTGCGCGGGCTGGTGTCCTGGCGGCACGGGCACCGGGCGGTGCTCGCCGCCGACTGGTTCGGGCACCAGGACCGCGACCTCGGCCGGGACCCGCTGGACGTGCTCGTCGAGCTCAACCGGCGCGCCCGCACCCCGCAGAACCAGGACGACGCCCGCGACACCGGAGAACTGCTGTGGGCGGCGCTGCTCGCCGACCTGCGCGAGGAGTTCGACCGCGGGACGCGGCGCGCGCGGCGCGGGCTCAACTGCGCGCTGCTGCTCGACGACGTCGACTCCCCCGCCGCGAAGCCCCTCCTCGACGCGCTCGTGCGGGCCCGCAGGCAGTACGCCGCGCACCTGCCCGGCGGCTGCGACCCGCTGACCGTGGTGGCCACCAGCCGGGGGAAGCGCTCCGGCGCCGTCATCGCCACCGGCGAAGCGTCGCCGCTGCGCGACATCGAGCGGATCGAGGCGTCCGGGCCCGAGCCGTACTACGCCGATTTCACCGAGCACGGCGGGAAACCGTGGTACCCGGTGCGGTTGCGCGACCTCACCCGGGACGAGATCGGCAACATGGTCGACGAGCTCGGCCGGTACGCCGGGAACCGGAAGAACCGGGTCGGCGCCGCGATCCTCCGCCTCACCGGCGGGCATCCCGGTGCGACCCGCAGGCTGCTGGAGGAGATCCGGGTCCGGCCGGGCGATCCGGTGGACCTGGGACCGCTGCTCGGCGACGCGCCCCTGCTCGGGCCGGGCGGCTCGTTCGGGCTCGCGGAGCCGTTCCGCGCCGGGCTCGCCGAGGAGGCGCTGCACGACCTGGTGACCTGCGCGGCCGCGCGCCACCAGGTCGAGGCGGAGCGGCTCGTCGCGCACAGCGGCCTCGCCGCCTCCCACGGCGCGCGGGCCGTGTTCGCCCCGGAGCTGTGGGTTCCCGCCGACGACGGGCACCACGTGCTGCCGCCGGTGCTGCGCCGGGTGCTGCTGCGGGAGCTCGCCGCCCGGCCCGAGCAGGAACCCGCGAACTGGACGGCGGTGCACACCTGGTTCCGCGAGACGCTCGCCGACCAGGGCGACGAGGTCGGCGAGCTGTACCACTCGCTCGCGGTCGGCGAAGTGGAGTCCGTGGCGCGGCGGCTCAACACGCTGCTGGCCTACAGCGACCTGCCGACCTGGCTGGATCTGCTCGCCGCGGCCACCGCCGCGCCCAACCGCCTCGACCACGCCGACCCGCAGCTCGACCAGGTGCGTTCGCTGGCCGACTGGACCCATCCCGGTGCCGCGCCGCAGGCCGCGGTCGCTCGGCTGGTCGCGGCGCGGTGGATCGCCGCCGATCCGCTCGGCGACAGCAGGCGGCACGCGCTCTACCTGGAGATCGCCGCCTGCTACGACGAGATCGCACCGCACTCCGGCAGCGGCCTGGCCACGCTGCGCGCCGAATCGGAGAAGTACCGCAGGTGGTCCGAACTGACCGACTGAACCGCGGCCACGAGGAGAGGATCAGCGTGAGCTTCGAACAGCCCCCGCGCCCCCGATGGGGTCTGCGCATCGCACTGGCGGCGGGCAGCGCGCTCGTCCTGGTGCTCGGCGTCGTCACCGTCGTCTGGGCCGTCGCCCCGTGCGACAGCGGGATGTCGCACGTGCGGGGCGAGTGCGTCGGCGTCACCGACGGTTCCGAGGTGTTCTCGCCCGAGCTGGAGGACGTGGAACGGCGGATCGCGGCCGAGAACGACCGGGTCGCCGACGACGACTTCGTCGTCACCGTCGCCGTGCTGATGCCGATGACCGCCGGGGAGGACGACAGCCTCTCCATCTCGCAGATCCGCTCCTACCTGCAAGGCGCGCACGTGGCGCAGGTCAACGCCAACCAGGACCGGCGCGGCCTGAAGGTCCGGCTGGCGCTGGCGAACGAGGGCCGCTACGAGCACGCCTGGAAGGAGGTCACGGAGCGGCTGGTCGACATGGTGGAGCCGGAGAACCTGGTGGCCGTCACCGGTCTCGGGCTCAGCTCCCCCGAAACCGCGCTCGGCGCGCGCGAGCTCGCCGCGGCGGGCATCCCCATGGTCGGCTACCTCAGCGCCGACCGGTTCAACAGCCTCCCCGGCGAGCACGGGCCTGCGATCGCGGGCCTGCACCGGGTGTCGCCGAGCATCGAGCAGGAGCTCGGCACCATCGCGGAGCACTTGGACGAGCTGGTCGGACCGCAGCCGACGGCCCTGCTGGTCCGCGACGGCAACGGCGACGACATCTACACCGCGGACCTGCGGGAGAACTTCCAGGAGAAGTTCGGCGCGGCGTGGCAGCGCAGCGGCCGGACCACCGGCTCCTACACGGGTGGACCGGACGCGTTCGGGCTCGGCACCCAGTTCGAGTACATCGCCGACCGGATCTGCACGTCGGAGGTGAACGTGGTGCTGTACGCGGGACGCAGCAACCTGCTGCCCGACTTCGTCGAGAAGGTCCGCAGGCGCGGCTGCGACCCCCACCGCCACATCACCATCATCACCGGCTCCGAATCCACCGACCTCCACCTGAGCGCCGACCCGGGCACCGCCCCGGTCTCGGTGCTCTACGCCTCGGTGGCCGATCCGGCGGCCCTGGCGGATGCGAGGAACCAGGACCGCCCGCTGTACACGGCCTTCACCGGTGCGCTGCACCGGCTGTTCGACGCGGACGCGCCGGTGTCGAACTGGAGCGTGCTGGGGCACGACGCGACGCTCGCCGCCGTCACCGCCGCGCAGCACGCGGTGGGCCGCCACCCTGGTGTGCCCACCACCAACGGGGTGCTGGCCCACCTGCGGCTGCTCAACCACGAGACGAACAGCGTCGCCGGGGCGAGCGGGCGGTTCACGTTCGACTCCGACAGCGGCGACCGGGTCAGCGGGAGCATCCCGGTGCTGCGCCGTTCCGGGGACGGGCAGGTGGAGGTCGTGGTGCCCGGCGGCGACGCGGGGTGACACCTTCACCCGCCCGTGGATCTTAGGCTAGCCTCACCCAGTGGTCTCCTTCGAACTCGCGCGGACCCTGGCCGACGAGGTGCTGTTCCCGGCGGCGGCCGAGGTCGACGCCGCGGGCGCGGTGCCGCGCTCCCACTTCGATCTGCTGGCCGAGCACGGTTTCTACGGCGCGGTCGCGCCCCACGAGCACGGCGGCCCGGAGCTCCCGCTCGACGAGGCCGGCCGGATCGTGGAGGCGCTGTCCGGCGGCTGCCTGAGCACCGCGTTCGTCTGGGCGCAGCACCACGGCGTGGTGCGCGGGCTGCTGAGCACCGAACGGACCGAACTGCGCGACCGCCACCTGGACGACGCGGTGCGCGGGAAGCTGCGCGGTGGCGTGTCGTTCGCCGGGGCCATCCCGCAGCCGCCGCGGCTGCACGCGGTGCCGGTGGACGGCGGCTACCGGTTCACCGGCGAAGCACCGTTCGTCAGCGGCTGGGGGATCGTGGACGTGCTGCAGGTGTCGGCGCGGGACGGCGACTCGGTCGTGAACGCCTTCCTCGACGCGCGCCCGGCGCCCGGGATCCGCGTCGAACCGCTCCGGCTGGTCGCGGCGCAGGCCACCGCGACGGTGCGGTTGTGGTTCGACGACCACTTCGTCCCGGCCGAGCGGGTGCTGGGCGTCGTCCCGCACTCGGCGGTGCTCGCCGCGCAGGCCGGGGCGGCCCGGCTCAACGGGGCGATGCCGCTGGGGATCGCGGGGCGCTGCGCCCGGCTCATCGCCGACACCGGGCGGCCCGAGGTCGCCGAACGGCTCGAAGCGGACCGGGACGCGGTGCGGGACGGGCTGGACGAGGCGTTCGCCACCGGCGCCGACATCGCACCGGCCCGGGCGGCCGCCGCCGAGCTGGCGCTGCGCGCCGCCGGAGCGCTGGTGACCGCGGCAGGCAGTTCCGCGCTGCTGCTGGGCGAGCACGGGCAGCGGCTGGTGCGGGAGGCGACGTTCACCCTCGTCGCCGCGTCCCGGCCACCCATCAAGGACGGCATCCTCGCGCTGCTGGCGGGAGGCGCGCGGTGAAGCGGATCGCGGCCGCCGCCCTGCTGCTCGGCCTCCTCGCCGGGTGTTCGCCCGCCCCGCAGGCCCCGGAGCGCACCGGGACCGAGGTGCGGCACGCGCTCGGCACCACGACGGCGCCCGCGCACCCGGCGCGGGTCGTCGCGCTGGGGCCCGCCGACGTGGACGCCGCGCTCGCCCTCGGCGTCGAACCGGTCGGCATCGGGTTGCCGCTGAGCGCGGAGGTCCAGCCGTGGCAGCGGCGGCCGGGCTGGGAACCGGTGACGCTGCGGCCCACCGACCAGGGCTACTCCACCGAGGCGATCGCCCAGCTGCACCCGGACCTGATCCTCGCGGGCAGCGACTACTACATCGACGGGGAGTACGCGGCGCTGTCCCGGCTCGCCCCGACCACCGCGTTCGAGACCGCACCGGACGAGGAACCGTGGCAGACCACCACCCGCCAGGTGGGGCGCGCGCTCGGCAGGCCCGCGGAGGCGGACCGGCTCGTCGCCGACACCGAGCGGCGCGTCCGCGAGGCCGCCGCCGCGCACCCGCAGCTGGCGGGCGCCGAGGTCGCGGTCACCCTCGGGCACAGCCCCGGCGGCCTCGGGGTGATCCGCTCCGCGCAGGACGTCACGGTGCGCACCTTGACCGAGTTCGGCATGGCGCTGTCCCCCGCGGCGGCGAACCTGCCCGGTGCAGCGTTCAACGCCCAGGTCAGCGCGGAGAACCTGGCGCGGATCGACACCGACGTGCTCATCACCGCGTACCCGAACCCGGCGGTGCGGCCGCAGATCGAGTCGCTGCCGGTGTTCGAGTCGCTGGACGCGGTGCGGGACGGCGGCTACCTGCCGCTGACGCAGGCGGACTGGCCGCTGCTGCGCCAGCCCGGTGTGCTCTCGCTGCCGTACCTCGTCGACCACCTGCTCCCCCGGATCGCGGACGCGGCCCGGCACCGCCGCTGAGCCCCGCCCGGGGCGTCGTGCGCGTCAGGAGCGGGACCAGGCCCCGGCGAGCAGTTCGTAGGAGCGCAGCCGGTCCTTCGGGTCGTGGGTGATGGTGGTGATGAGCAGTTCGTCGGCCCCGGTGACCCGCCGCAGCACCTCCAGCCGTTCCACGACGGTCTCCGGGGAGCCGACGATGCGGGTCTGCACCCGGTCGGCGACCCGGGCGCGTTCGGCCTCGGTCCAGTGGCGGCGGCGCGCTTCGTCCGGGCTCGGGTACGGCTGGGCGCCGTCGCCGTGGCGGATGTCGTGCACCCACCCGGCGAAGGGCGTGGCGAGTTCGCGGGCGGTGGCGTCGTCCTCGGCGACGAGCACGTCGGCGGACACGACGAGGTGTGGCCGGTCCAGCCGCGGGGAGGGCGCGAACGAGTCGCGGTAGGACGCGGCGGAGTCGAGCACGGTGCTCGGGGTGACGTGGTAGTTCGACACGAACGGCAGGCCGAGCTCGCCCGCCGCGCGGGAGCTGGGGCCCGCGCTGGCGCCGAGCACCCACACCTGCAGCGCCGCGTGCTCGGCGGTGATCGCGTGCGCTTCGCGCCCACCGCCGTCGCGGAAGGTGCCGTCGAGGAAGGCCAGCACTTCCCGCACCTGATCCGCGTAGTCGGAGCGCCCGGTGTCGCCGAGCAGCAGGGCGTGCCCTTCGAGCTGTTCCACGCGGGCCTTCGACAGGCTGCCGCCGCGAGCGGTGCGCGGCACCGGAAGTCCGTCCACGTAGGCGGGTTCGGGCGCGGTGACCGGTGCGCTGTCGCCGGTGGCGGCCTTGGCGAATTCGACGTACTTGGCGAGGCCGGAGCGGCCGAGCCCGAGGTCGATGCGGTCCGGGTGCAGCTGGGCGAGGGTGCCGAAGTCCTCGGCGACCTGCAGCGGGCTGTGCTGGCCGAGCAGCACCGCCCCGGATCCGACGCGGATGTGCCGGGTCGCGGCGGCCACCGCGGCGATGAGCACCGCGGGGGAGGACGAGGCGACGCCGGGCACCAGGTGGTGCTCGGCGAGCCAGAACCGCCGGTAGCCCCACTGCTCGGCGTTCCGGGCGAGTTCGACGGTGTCGCGCAGCGCACCGCCCGCCGTGCCGCCGGTGGGGATCGGTGCGAGGTCGAGGATCGAGAGCGGTACCGCGGTCATCGCTTCCTCCAACGCACCGCCTCCCCTCGGGTTCGGGGGAGGCGGGCTGTCCACAGTGGATCGTGGAGGCGGAGGCGGGATTCGAACCCGCGTGCAGGGCTTTGCAGGCCCTTACCTGGCCTCTCGGTCACTCCGCCACGACCCGATCAGCGGCCGCAGCCGGGGATCGGGGACCAGAATCGTCCACATCGGACCCGAGTCGGGTCCGGGAGGTCGCTGCTCAGGGCAGCGCGGGCGCACAGATCGAGCTCGCGTGCCGCCGGAGGTCGACGTGCAGGCGAGCGAAGAAGAACCGCGCCTCGATGTCCACGCCACGATTCTTGCGCCGCACCCGCCGGGCGTCAACGGAGCCCGGTGGCGTCCCACTGGCTGGACGATCTCGGCCGGAACCGCAGCGCACGGGCCGCGCCGTACGCTGGCCGGTGATGCGACGCAAGCTCCGATCCCCCCTGCCGCAGCGCGACGGCCTCGACGCCGCGCGGCTGCGCACCCCCGGTTCGGGGACGTGGGCGACGATGCGCGACCACCTGGTCGAGCGGTTGCCGATCCCGGCCGGCGAGGTGGACCGGATGCTGCGCGAGCAGCGCGTCGCCGATCGGCACGGCCGGTTCGTGGACGCCACCACGCCGTTCGCGCCCGATGCCTTCCTGTGGGTGCAGCGGGAACTCCCGGCCGAGGTGCCGGTGCCGTTCGAGGTGGCGGTGCTGCACCGCGACGAGCACCTGCTGGTGGCGGACAAACCGCACTTCCTGGCCACCACGCCGCGCGGCGGGCACGTCGCCGAGACGGCGCTGGTGCGGTTGCGCCGCGCGCTGGAGCTGCCGGAGCTGAGCCCGGTGCACCGGCTCGACCGGCTGACGGCGGGCCTGGTGCTGTTCGCCGTGCACCGGGCCGCGCGGCGCGAGTACCAGCTGCTGTTCCAGGACCGCGCGGTGCGCAAGGAGTACGAGGCGATCGCGCCGCACGACCCGGCCCTGGAGCTGCCGCGCGTGGTGCGCAGCAGGATCGAGAAGGAGCGCGGCGTGCTCCAGGCCCGCGAGGTGCCGGGCCCGGTGAACGCGGAGACGCGGGTGGAACTCGAGGAGCACCGGGGCGGGCTCGCCCGCTACCGGCTGCTGCCCGCCACCGGCCGCACCCACCAGCTGCGGGTGCACCTGGCGTCGCTGGGCGTGCCGATCCTCGGCGACGAGCTGTACCCGGAGGTCCGGGAGCGGGCCGCGGAAGACTTCACCGATCCGCTGCGGCTGCTGGCCAAGGAGCTCGCCTTCGACGACCCGATCACCGGGGCCCCGCGCCGCTTCACCAGCCGCCGCGCGCTGGAACTCCCCTGACCCGACCACGCGGCGGCGCTCGCCCCGAAGCCGGGCGCGGCGCGGTCAGGTGAAGCCGCGGGACAGGTCGCGGAGGGCGTCGTCCAGGACCGCGCACAGGTCGATCCCCGGCGTCGAGAGCCAGTGCTCGTAGGCCGCGAGGGCCGCGCCGAGGGTGGAGTGCGCGATGGCCTGCGGGCGCAGCGCGGTGACCGGTTCGCCGAGGCGGTCGGCGGCGAACTCGGCGACGACGGCGCGCCAGTCGGCGTAGCGCAACGTCGAGTGCGCCTGCAGCGCGGGCACCCGCAGGATCAGTTCGAGGCGGCGGCGGTGCCGCGCCGTCTCGGCCGGATCGACCCGGTTGAACTCGACGACGACCGCGCGGATCGCCGCCAGCAGCGGCTCGTCCGCGGGCCGGGCGCGGAACCGCTCCCGCATCACGTCGAGCCGTTCGGTGAACGCGCCCCACACCACGTCGTTCTTCGAGTCGAAGTAGCGGAAGAACGTGCGCCGACCGATGCCGGCGGCCCGCGCGATGTGCTCCACGGTGGTGCGGTCGAAGCCGTCCGAGTCGAACAGCGCGAAGGCGACGCGTTCGAGTTCGGCGGGGCTGGTCGTGCGCCGCCGGCCGGGCCCCGTCGTTGGTCCGGAAGTGTGGTCGCGGGTCGGTCCGGTCATCGCCTCTTCCATTGTGACACCGGGTGCCCATATCGTGTGGCGGCCACCACATCGCAGTGAGTGATCGGGAGGAAGCATCCCATGAGCGAATCCCAGCACGACGCGACCGGCACCGCCCCGGCCGACGGGGTGGAGGACGACCTGCTCGTCGAGGAAGTGTCGATCGATGGCATGTGCGGCGTCTACTGAACCGGGCGGGGGGGGGGGGGGGGGGGGGGGGGGGGCCCCCCGCCCCCCCCCCCCGCCGCGCCCCCCCCCCCCGCGCGGCCCCCGGGCGCCCCGGGGCGGGGGGGGGGGCGCCCCCCGGCCGGGGCGGGTTGGGGCCCTCGGGGCCGTCCGGCCCCCCCCCCCCCCCGGGGGGGGGGGGGGGGGTCCCCCCCCGCCCCCCCGCACCGGCTGAGCCCGGCCGTCTCGCTGCGCCCGGAGCGCTTCGGGGCGCTCGTCTACGACTTCACCACGCGGCGGCTGTCGTTCCTGAAGACGCCGGAACTCGTCGCCGTGGTCCGCGAACTGGAGCACCAGCCGGACGTGCACGCCGCGCTCACCGCCGCCGGTGTGCCCGCCGAGCAGCACCCGCGCTACCTGACCGCCCTCGCCGGACTGCGCGAGGCGGGCACCATCCGGCCCCGCGACTGAACCGCCCCGCGAGGAGGCGCACATGCGGCTTGTCGAGCACTTCCAGCACGGCCTGGACTCCCCCATCTGCCTCACCTGGGAACTCACCTACGCGTGCAACCTGTCCTGCGTGCACTGCCTGTCCGCGTCCGGGCGGCGCGACCCGCGCGAGCTGTCCACCGCGGAGTGCAAGGCCGTCCTCGACGAGCTGCAGCGGATGCAGGTGTTCTACGTGAACATCGGCGGCGGCGAGCCGACCGTGCGCGCCGACTTCTGGGAACTCGTCGAGTACGCCGTGGACCACCAGGTGGGGGTCAAGTTCTCCACGAACGGGGTGCGGTTGACGCCGGAGCGGGCGCGGTGGCTGGCGGGCACCGACTACGTGGACGTGCAGCTGTCCCTCGACGGGGCGACCGCGGAGGTCAACGACCGGGTGCGCGGGACGGGCTCCTACGACACGGCGATGGCGGCGATGCGCAACCTGCGCGATGCCGGGTTCCGCGACTTCAAGATCAGCGTCGTGCTGACCAGGGAGAACGTCGACCAGCTGGACCGGTTCCAGGAGATCGCGGACGAGCACGGCGCGCAGCTGCGCCTCACCCGGCTGCGGCCGTCCGGGCGCGGCGCCGACGTGTGGGACGAGCTGCACCCGACCGCCGGGCAGCAGCGGGAGATCTACGACTGGCTCGTCGCGCACGGCGAGGGCGTGCTCACCGGGGATTCGTTCTTCCACCTCAACGCGCTCGGCTCCACGCCGCTGCCGGGGCTGAACCTGTGCGGCGCCGGACGCGTGGTGTGCCTGATCGACCCGATCGGCGACGTCTACGCCTGCCCGTTCGCGATCCACTCCGAATTCCTCGCGGGCAACGTGCGCGACGACGGCGGATTCGGCGCGGTGTGGCGGGAATCCGAGCTGTTCGAGCGGTTGCGCGCGCCGCAGGCCGGCGGCGCGTGCACGTCCTGCACCGCCTACGACGCGTGCCAGGGCGGGTGCATGGCGGCGAAGTTCTTCACCGGCCTGCCGCTGGACGGGCCGGACCCGGAATGCGTGCTGGGCAACGGGGAACGCGCGCTGGCCGGGGTCGGGGCCGCGGTGCCGAAACCGGACAAGGACCACTCGCACCGCACCGCGCCCCGGCGGCGGCCGGAACCGGTCGCGGTCGGCATCGGCTGGGGCCCGCCGGACGAGCAGCCGGTGCCGGACCGGGCCTGCGACACCAGTCCCCTCGCCGGTTTCCGCCCCTGACCCGAGCGGCCCGGCCGAACCCGGCGGGTCCGGTCACCCGCTTCCCACGGAAGGCTCCCACCACATGAGCGGATCTGCGGTCGGGCTCACCGAGCCGGTGCGGCTCGCCGGGCGCGCGGCGCCGTCCCGGGTGCTGTTCGGGCCGCACGAGACGAACCTCGGCGACGGGCGCGCGCTGTCCGGCGCCCACGCCGCCCACTACGCCGAGCGGGCCGCGGGCGGCGCCGGAGTCGTGGTCACCGAGGTCGCGAGCGCACACGGCTCGGACTGGCCCTACGAACGCGCCCCGCTGGCCGCCGAGTGCGGTCCGGGCTGGGCGGCGGTCGTGGGGGCCTGCCGGCCGCACGGGACGCTGGTGCTGGCGGGCCTCGGGCACGCGGGCTCGCAGGGTTCGTCGGCGCGGTCGCAGTCGGCGCTGTGGGCGCCGTCGCGGGTCGCGGACGTGGCGAGCCGGGAACTGCCGATGGCGGTGGAACCGCGCGAGATCCGCGCTCTCCTCGGAGGTTTCGCCACCGCCGCCCGGATCGCCGTCGAGTCCGATGTGGACGGTGTGGAGATCGGCGCCGGGCAGTTCTCGCTGCTGCGCCAGTTCTTGTCCGGCCTGACGAACCAGCGCGCCGACGAGTACGGCACCGACCGGTCCCGGCTGCTGCGGGAAGTGCTCGCCGCGGTGCGCGCCGAGCTCGGCGCCGGCCGGGTGCTGGGCCTGCGGCTGTCCTGCGACGAGCTCGCGCCGTGGGCCGGCATCACCCCGGAGCAGGGCGCCGAGCTCGCCGCCGCGCTCGCCCCCGAGGTGGACTACCTGGCCGTGGTGCGCGGTTCCGCGATGGGCACCGCCGCGACCACGCCCGACGCGCACGCGGAACCCGGGTTCAACCGGGAGCTGTGCCGCGCGGTGCGCGAGGCCGTGGCCGGGGCGGCTCCGGTGGTGTTGCAGGGGTCCGTGGTCGATCCGGCGCAGGCGCAGGCCGCGCTGGACGACGGGACGGCGGACCTGGTGGAGATGACGCGCGCCCAGCTCGCGGATCCGGCTCTGGTGCGGAAGGTCCGGGCGGGACGGCGGGTTCGGCCGTGCACGCTCACCAACCAGCAGTGCCGGGTACGCGACGACCGCAACCCGCTGGTGAGCTGCCTCGGCGAACCGCGCACCGGGCACGAGACCACCGATCCGGTCCCGGGCGGCACCGGCGACGGGCGGCCGGTGCTCGTCGCGGGCGGCGGGCCCGCCGGATTGGAGGCCGCACGGGTGCTGGCGCTGCGCGGGCACCCGGTGCGGCTGGTGGAGCGCACCGACCGGCTCGGCGGGATGCTGGCGCTCGCGGCGCTGCTGCCCGGCCGGGGGCGGCTCGGCGCGCTGGTCGACTGGCTCGTCGCGGAGGTCCGGGAGCTCGGCGTCCCGATCACCACCGGCGCGGACGCCCGACCCGAACCGGGGGAATTCCTCGTCGCCGCAACGGGTTCCGCATCCGGACCGCGGCACTACGAGAGCGCCGGACCGGTGCTGGAGGCCGCCGACCTGCTGCGCGCGGTCCGGGACGGGCGGCTCGACCTGGTGGTGCCGGACGGTCCGGTCGCCGTGTTCGACCCGGTCGGCGCCGCCACCGGGGTCGCCGTCGCCGAACTCCTCGCCGCCACCGGGCGGGAGGTCTCGATCATCAGCCAGGACCCGGTGATCGGCACCCAGCTCGCCCGCACCGGCGACCTGGCGGACGCGAACGCGCGGTTGCAGCGCGCCGGGGTGGTGCTCGCCAAGCGCAGCGCGCTGCGGGCGGTGCGGCCCGGCGACGTGCTGCTGGCCGACGTGTTCACCGGTGCCGAACGCACCCTGCCCGCCGAGCTCGTCGTGCACTGCGGCCACCGGCTGCCCGACCCCGCTCCGCCGCCGGACTTCGGCACGACCGTCGGCGACCGGGTGGCGCCGCGCACCGCGCACGAAGCCGTCCGGGAAGGCCGGCGCGCCGCGTTCGCCCTGGTCCGCGACCTGGCGGTGCCGGCATGAGCGCCACCGGCCGGTACCGGCACCTGTTCCAGCCGCTGCGGCTCGGGCCGGTCACCGTCGCCAACCGCATCGTGTTCTCCGCCCACCTGACGAACTACGCGGCCGGTGGGCTGCCCACCGAGCAGCACGCCGCCTACTACGCGGCGCGGGCCGCGGGCGGCGCCGGGTTGATCATCACGGAGGAGCACTCCACCCATCCGACCGACTGGCCGTACGAGAAGCTGATCCACGGCTTCCACCCCGAGGTCGTGCCCGGCTACCGGCGGATCACCGACGCGGTGCACGCGCACGGGGTGCCGATCTTCGCGCAGCTCAACCACAACGGCGGGCAGGGCTCCGGGATGTACTCGCGGCTGCCGGTGTGGGCGCCGTCGCCGATCCCGGACCCGCTGTTCCGCGAAGTGCCGAAAGCCGTGGACCACGCCGAGATCGACGAGATCGTCGCCGGGTACGCGACCGTGGCGCGGCACTGCCGGGACGGCGGCTTCGACGGCGTGGAGCTGCAGTGCTCGCACTCGTCGATCGTGCGCGGATTCCTGTCCCCCGCCACGAACGCGCGCACCGACGAGTACGGCGGCGCGCTGCCGAACCGGGCTCGGCTGCTGCTGCGGCTGGTCGCGGCGGTGCGCGCGGCGATCGGGCCCGACCTGGCGCTGGGCGTGCGGTTGTGCGGCGACGAGCTCATCGACGGCGGCACCACCATCGACGAGGCGGTGGCGGTGGCGCGGCTGGTCGAGGCGACCCGCGCCGTGGACTACGTGAACACCTCGATCGGGGTCGCCACCGCCACGCTGCACATGATCGAGGCGTCGATGAGCGTGCCGCCCGGCTACGCCCTGTTCATCCCGAGCGCGCTGCGCAAGGCGGTGGAGCTGCCGGTGGTCGGGGTGGGCCGGTTCAAGGACCCGGTGCAGGCCGACCGCGCGCTGGCCGACGGGCACGCGGACCTGATCGGCGTGGTGCGCGGCCAGATCGCCGACGCGGACTTCGCCGCCAAGGCGCGCTCCGGGCACGCCGCCGACATCCGCACCTGCCTGTCCTGCAACCAGGAGTGCGTCGGCCGGATGGGCCTGAACCGCTGGCTCGGCTGCATCGAGAACCCCCGCACCGGCAAGGAATCCGTGCCGCTGCCGCCGCCGCGCGCGGCCAAGCGGGTCGTGGTCGTCGGCGGTGGTCCGGGCGGGTTGCAGGCCGCGGCGACGGCCGCGCAGCGCGGGCACCGGGTGACGCTCCTGGAGCGCCGCTCCACCACCGGCGGTCAGGTCGCGGTGGCGGCGAGCGTGCCGCAGCGCGCCGAATTCCTCGACGTGGTGCGGAATTCGCTCGCCGAGTGCCGCCGGTACGGCGTCGAGGTCCGCACCGGGGAGCACGCCACCGCCGAGTCGCTGCGCGCGCTGCGACCCGACGTGGTGGTCCTGGCGACGGGCGCGCGGCCGCAGCGCCCGCACTGGGCAGGCGACCTGGCGCGCGTGGTGGACGTGCGGGACGTGCTGGAGGGACGCGCGGCGCCGTGCGGGCAGGTGCTGGTGGTGGACGAGCTCGGGTTCCACCAGGCGACCTCGGTGGCCGAGCTGCTCGCGGACCGGGGCTGCGCGGTGCGGATCAGCACCCCCGGGATGGTCGTCGGCCAGGACCTCGGCATCACGCTGGACCTGGAGTCGTTCGCGGTGCGCGCCGCTGCCAAGAGCATCGAGCAGACCACCGACGAGGTGGTGCTCGACGCCTCCGCCGCGGACGACGGCCGGGTGCGGGTGCAGCTGCTCAAGCACACCACCGGCGCGAGCGGCGCGGAGGTGTTCGACTGGGTGGTGTGCGCGACGCACCAAGAGCCCGAAGAGGAGCTGTGGCTGGAGCTGTCCGCTTCCGGCGAGCTGCCTGTCCACCGGGTCGGTGACTGCGTGGCGCCGCGGCGGGCGCACGCGGCGGTGCTGGAAGGACATCGGGCGGCGGTGGCGCTGTGAAGGGGGAGGTGGCCGCGGTGCTGGTGGTGCGGGACGGCGTGCCGCCGGTGGGCGGGGACGAGGCGGTCGCGGAGGCCGGCGGCGCCGCGGTCCTCGTCGGTTCCGGCTGCCGCCGGGCGGTCGCGGAGCTGCCGCCGCTGCGCCGGGCGTGGTGCGCGGAGGCCGGGGACTTCGCGCCGGGCGCGTACGCCGCCGCGCTCGCGCCGCTGCTGGCGGAGGTGCCGCGGGTGGTGCTGCCGGGTTCACCGGACGGCCGGGACCTCGCGCCCCGGCTGGCGGCCGCGCTGGACCGGCCGCTGCTGGCGGGGGCCACCCGCACCGACGCGGCGGGCACGGACCTGGTGCGCTGGGACGGCAGGCTCACCGCGGTCGTCCGCACCCCGGCGCGCTGCGTGGTGTCGCTGGTGCCCGGGGTGCGCGGGGCGCTGCCCGCGGGCGGGATCCCCGAAGTGTCCGATGTGGACGTTCCGCTTCCGCCGGTTCCGGACGCGGAGGTGCTGGAGGTGCTGGAACCGGATCCGGCGACCGCCGAGCTCGGCGAGGCGCGTCGGCTGCTGGGCGCCGGGGCGGGGCTCGCCCGCGGAGACCTGACCGGGCCGGAATCGGTGGCGCTGCTGGAAGAACTCGCCACCGCCCTCGGTGCCTCCGTCGGAGCGACCCGCGTGGTCACCGACGCCGGGTGGACCGCTCCCGGGAGGCAGATCGGCACCACCGGTGCCGTGGTGTCCCCCGAGCTGTACCTGGCCTTCGGGGTGTCCGGCGCCGCCCAGCACCTCGGCGGGCTCGACGCATCCGGGCACGTGGTGTCGGTGAACACCGACGCCAGCTGCCCCATGACCGCGATGGCCGATCTCGGCCTCGTCACCGACGCGCAACGGCTGCTCGCCGAACTGGTGCGCAGGCTCGCCCGGATCGAGGAGGAGCACCATGTCTGACCGGGGTGCCGGGCCGTCCACCGCCGCCGTGCCGATACCGCGGCCGCAGCGCTACGACTTCGACGCCATCGTCGTCGGCGCCGGACCGGCCGGATCGGCCGCCGCGCTGGAACTGGCCCGCGCCGGGCGGAGCGTGGCGCTGCTGGAACGCGGACTGTTCCCCGGTTCGAAGAACGTCTACGGCGGCGTCGTCTACGGACGGGTCCTCGACGGGCTGATCCCCGGCTGGCAGCAGGAGATGCCGGTGCAGCGGTGGGTGACCCGCAGGCAGACGATGGTGCTGTCCGGGGAGCGCTCGCTGACCGTCGACTTCCGCAACGAGAACTGGGGCCGGGCACCGCACAACGGCGCCACCACGCACCGCGCCGAGTTCGACCCGTGGCTCGCCGAGCACGCGCAGCGGGCCGGGGCGGTGCTGGTGCCGTCCACGGTGGCGGTGTCGCTGCTGCGGACCGCCGACGGTGCCGTGCACGGGGTGCGCACCGACCGGCCGGACGGCGACCTCACCGCGCGGGTCGTGCTGGCCTGCGACGGGGTGAACTCGTTCCTGGCGAAGCAGGCCGGTCTGCTCGGCGGCGACCAGGCCTCGCACACCACCCTCGGTGTGAAGGAGACGCTGGCGCTGCCGCGCGGGGTCATCGACGAGCGCTTCGGCGTCACCGGCAGCGGCGGCGTGGACGTGGAGATGCTCGGCTGCACCGGGAAGGTGCCCGGCGGCGGATTCCTCTACACCAACGCGGAATCGGTGAGCATCGGCCTCGTCCTCGGCCTGCGCGGGCTCGCGCGGGCGAAGGTGCGCCCGGAGCACCTGCTGGCCGAGCTGAAACGGCACCCGTCGATCGCGCCGCTGGTGCGCGGCGGCGAACTCGTCGAGTACTCCGCGCACCTCATCCCCGAAGGCGGCTACCGGACGATGCCGCCGCTGATCGCCGACGGGCTGCTGCTGGCCGGGGACGCGGCCGGGATGTGCCTGGCGGCGGGGATCTGGCTGGAGGGCGTGAACTTCGCGCTCGGCTCCGGCATGTGCGCGGGCCGCGCCGCGGCCACCGCGCTCGCCACCGGCGACACCTCGGCGGCCGGTCTCGCCGGGTACCGCTCCGCGCTGCGGAGCTCCTTCGTGCTCGCCGACCACGAGCGGCTGCGCGACGCGCCGGGGCTCGTGCTGTCCGAGCGGATGCAGCAGCGGTATCCCGGCCTGCTGTGCGACTTCGTCGAATCCGTGTTCGCGGTGGACAACCCGCGGCCGAAACCCGGGTTCCGCGCGTTGCTGCGCCGGGCCGCGAAGCGCAACGGGGTGCGGATGCGGGACCTCGCCAAGGACGCGCTCACCGGCTTGCGGACCTTCGGCTGATCGGACGGGAAGGAAGGGACGGCGATGGTCGATCCGTACCACGACATCTCCTTCGAGGAGCGGATGTCCCACGTGGACTTCCGGGTGTCCGGGCAACCGCACATCGCGGTGGACACCGAGGTGTGCCGCTCCTGCACGACCCGCGCGTGCGTGACCGCGTGCCCGGCGAACCTGTTCGTGCCCACCGACGACGGCGGCATCCTGTTCAACTACGAGCAGTGCTTCGAGTGCGGCACCTGCTACCAGGTGTGCGACGAGAGCGGCGCCATCACCTGGGAGTACCCGGCGGGCGGGCACGGCGTCGTGTTCCGGAAGGGGTGAGCGGGATGTTCGTGGTGGTGGCGCTGCGCTGGGTGGACGAGCGGGCCGAGGTGGATCCGCTGTCCGGCCGGGTGCGGACGTCGGACCGGTCCGCGGGCGCCTCCGCCGCGGACGCGGCGGCGCTGGAGCTGGGCCTGCGGCTGGCCGGGTTCACCGGCGGCCGGTGCGCGGCGGTGAGCCTCGCCCCGGCGGGCGCGGACGAGCTGCTGCGCGCGGCGCTGGCCTCCGGCGCGGACGAGGTGCTGCGGGTCGAACCGGCCGGGGAACCCGATCCGCGGGCCGCCGATTCCGGCGCGGGCACGGCGGTGGCGCTCGCCGCCGCGGTCCGCGAGCGGTTCGGCGCGCCCGACCTGGTGCTCACCGGGGACCACTCGCCGGACCGCGGGACCGGTGCCACCCCGGCGCTGCTGGCCGCCGAGTTCGGCTGCGCGCAGGCGCTCGGCCTGGTGTCCCTCGACACCGAACCCGCCGCCGACGGCCGGTTGCGGGCACTGCGCAGGCTGGACCGGGGGCGCCGGGAGCGGCTGGCGGTGCCGCTGCCCGCCGTGTGCTCGGTGGAGGCCGCCGGGGTGCGCCCGCGCACCGCCGCGCTCCCCGCCGTGCTGGCGGCGCGTTCCGCCGAGGTCCCGGTCGTCGCGGCCCGCGCCACCGCGGACCCGCCACCGCTCACCGCCGCGCACGGCTACCGGCCGCGCGCCAAGGAACTGCCCGCGCCCGCCGGGGCCGATCCGCTGCGGCGGCTGCGGGAGCTGACCGGCGTCGGCCAGCGGTCCGACCCGCCACGCGTGGTGGTCACCGACGACCCGGCGGAAGCCGCCGACGAGCTGCTGGCATTCCTGCGCGCCGAGGGTCACCTCGATGGCTGAGCGGGTGGCGGTGGTGACCGGCGCGGCCCGCGGCATCGGGGCGGCGGTGCTGCGGCGGCTCGCCGGCCACGGCTGGCGGGTGGTGGCGGTGGACCGCTGCGCCGACGACCCCCGGGTGCCCTACCCGCTGGGCACCACCGAGCAGCTGGCCGAGCTCGCCGCCGAGCACCCGGGCGCCGTGCTCGACGTGGCCGCCGACGTGCAGGACCCGCGGGCGCTGCGCGACGCGGTCGCCCTCGCCGAGCAGCGCTTCGGCGGCCTGGACGCTGCCGTCGCCGCCGCGGCGCTCATGGCGGGCGGGCGCCCGTTCTGGGAGGCCGACGAGTCCGAGTGGGCGGCGTCGTTCTCCGTCGGCGTGGACGGCACCGCGCACCTGGCGCGCGCCGCCGTGCCCGCGCTGCTGCGCCGTCCCGAGCCGCGGACCGGGCGGTTCGTGGCGCTGGCCTCCGCGGCCGCGCACACCGGGCTGTGGCGGCTCACCTCCTACAACGCGGCCAAGCACGCCGTGCTGGGGCTGGTGCGGGGGCTGGCGACCGACCTGCGCGGCACCGGGATCTGCGCCACCGCCGTCTCCCCCGGCTCGACGCGCACCGAGATGCTGCGGGCCACCGCCGAGATCTACGGTCTGTCCGATGTGGACGAATTCGCGGAGCACCAGCTCACCGAACGGATCTTGGAGCCCGACGAGGTGGCGGCCGTGGTCGAATTCCTGTGCTCGCCCGCTTCGTCCGCGATCACCGGCACCGCGGTGCACGCCGACGGCGGGTTCACCGCATGAGCGCACCGGTCCCCCCGGGCACGCGGCTGGTGCCGGACCCGTCGCTGCGGCGCGCCCGCGACGGGCAGGTGCTGCTGGGCGGCTCCCCGGTGCGGCTGCTGCGGGTGGGGGCGCGCGCCGCGCGGCTGGTGGACCGGTGGTTCGCGGGCGAACCGGTGCGGGAGGGCGGCGCGCTGGCGCGGCGGCTGCTGGATTCCGGGCTCGCCCACCCGGAGCCGCCCGCGGGCGAGCTGGGGCCCGCCGACGTGACGCTGGTGGTGCCGGTGAAGGACGATCCGGCCGGCCTGGCGCGGGTGCTGGCCGCGACCGCCGAACTGCCGCACCGGATCGTCGTCGACGACGGCTCGCAGGAGCCCGCCGCCGAGCTCCGGCATCCGGTCGCGCGCGGGCCCGCGGCCGCCCGCAACACCGGCTGGCGGCGGGCGCGCACCGAACTCGTCGCGTTCCTCGACGCCGACGTGCTGCCCGAACCGGGGTGGCTCGCGCCGCTGCTGCGCCAGTTCACCGATCCCGCCGTGCACGCGGTGGCGCCCCGCGCCCGCGGCGCCGCGGGCGGCGGGGCGATCGCCTGCTACGAGGCCGACCGCGGCGGGCTCGACCTCGGGGCGCTGCCCGCGGGCGTGCGGCCGATGAGCCGGGTCGGCTACGTGCCCAGCGCCGCGCTCGTGGTGCGCCGGGCAGCGCTGGCCGAGCTCGGCGGGTTCGACGAGGCGCTGCGCTTCGGCGAGGACGTGGACCTGGTGTGGCGGATCGTCGACTCCGGCGCGGTGGTGCGCTACGTGCCCGGGTCGGTGGTGCGGCACCGGCCGCGCAGCGGGTTGCGGTCCTGGCTGCGGCAGCGCTTCGACTACGGCACCTCCGCCGCCCCGCTGGCCCGCCGCCACCCGGGCAGGCTCTGCTGCGCCCGGCTGTCGCCGTGGAGCGCGGCGTCCTGGGCGGCGCTGGTGGCGGGGCGGCCGGTGCTGGCCGCGGGGTTAGCGACGGGCAGCGCCGCCACGCTGCCGCTGAAGCTGCGGGCGCACGGCGTGCCGGACCGGGAGGCGTGGCGGCTGGCGGTGCGCGGGCACCTCGGCGCGGGGCGGCTGCTGGCGGAGGCGGCGCGGCGCGCCTGGTTCCCGCTGCTGCTGGTCTCGCGGCGGAGCCGCGCGGTGCTGCTGGTGGCGGCGCTGCCCTGCGCGTGGGAGGCGCTGCGGCACCGGCGCGGACCCGGCTGGTTCGCGCTGCGGCTGCTCGACGACCTCGCCTACGGGTGCGGGGTGTGGGCCGGGTGCGCGCGGGAGCGGTCCGCGGCGCCGCTGCTGCCGCGGTTCACCGGGAGGACGACGCGATGAGCCTGGGCGCGCTGCGCTGGACCGAACTCGACGACGCCGCGCGGGTGCTGGCGGTCCCGCTCGGTGCCACCGAGCAGCACGGGCCGCACCTGCCGCTGCGCACCGACACCGCCATCGCCGAAGCGCTCTGCGCCCGGCTGGCCCGGCGGCTGCCGGAGGTCGTCGTCGGCCCGGCCGTGCCCTACGGCGCCAGCGGGGAGCACGCCGCCTTCCCCGGCACGCTCTCCATCGGGCACGAGGCGCTGTGGCTGCTGCTGGTGGAGCTGGTGCGGTCCGCGGACCGGTTCACCGGGGTGGTGCTGGTGAACGGGCACGGCGGCAACCTGCCCACAGTGCACCGGGCCGCCGAGCAGCTGCGCGGCGAGGGCAGGCGCGTGCTGGCGTGGTGCCCGGACGGGCCGGCCGACGACAGCCACGCCGGACGCACCGAGACCTCCGCGATGCTGCACCTGCATCCGGGCGAGGTCACCCTCCCGGACGCCGCCGCGGGCTGCACCGAACCGCTGCCCCGGATCATCGACCGGTTGCGCGGCGGCGGAGTCCGCGCCGTGAGCCCCAACGGCGTCCTAGGCGACCCCGCGGGCGCGACCGCCGCTGAGGGCGCGGTCCTCCTCGCCCGGTGGACCGAGGCCCTCACCACCGCGGTGACCCGCTGGCTGATCGGCTGAGCCCTGCGCTCGTCCGGACCGCCGGCTGGACCCCAGCCCGACACGTCGACGCCCACCCGCCCGGCGTGCGCGGACTGGTGGGCCGTCGACTCGTGGAGATCGTCCGGTGAGCGGGCCGCCCGTTCGGAGCGGATCGCCCACCCGGATCAGCGCGGTGCGGGGACGGTGCGGCCGCGCTGGGGTTCGGGGTTCCCGCCGTGCAGGAAGCGGTGGCGGGCGTCGGCGATCCGGCGGGACTCGTCCCACATGGTGTGCAGGAACTCCGGGCGAACCCTCCTGGCGCGGACGGACGAACGAGTGGACATGGGACCCCCGGTTTCGATCAACGTGGCACGGTGCGGCGCCCGTCCGGTCATCCGGCGAGCGCCCCACCCGGGTGCCCGGTCACCCGGCGGAGCAAACCGCTCACTCCGCGGCGCGCCGGACGAGCGCCTCCAGATCGGTGTGGCAGCGGCGGATCCAGTGCTCGTGCTCCGGTTTCAGCAGCACGCTGCGCAGCACCCGCGCGGTCGGCACGTCGGCGCGCAGCCGGTGGCCGCGCCGCGCCAGGTCGGCCGCGGTGACCTCCATCGCCGCCAAGTGCACGGCTTCGCCGGGCTCGGCGCGCATCCCGCCGTGCAGCACCCGCTGGGTGCGCTCGTCCAGCGCGGCCATGCCGGGCGCGGCGGGCACGATGCCGAGCACGTCGAGCTCCGGCCGCTGGTACGCGGACAGCACCGTCGAGTCCGCCAGCAGCTCCGCCCAGCCCAGCGCGGCCCGCCTGCCCGCGCGCAGCACCCGGCCGAGGCCGTCCGGCGTGGGCGGCAGCACCCGCAGCGTCAGCCACAGCGCGGCAGCGGCGGCCCCGGATCGGGAGCATTCCAGGGAGATCTCGCCCAGGTGCGGTTCCGCTGAGGTGAAGTACGTCCACGGCGACTCGTGCCGGTAGTACCGCTCCACCGCGGGGTCCGCGAACAGCACCGCCCCGCACCCGTAGGGCTGCAGGCCGTGCTTGTGCGGGTCCACCACCACCGAGTCGCACTCGGCGATGGCGCGGAACGGCGCGGCGGCCACCCCGTCCGGCGCGTCGTCGGCGATGAGCGCGAAGAACCCGCCGCAGGCCGCGTCGACGTGGATCCGGAAGTCGTGCCGCCACCGCAGGTCCAGCACCTCGTGGATCGGGTCGACGGCACCGAGCCCGGTGGTCCCGGCGGTGAGCACCACGGTCCCGATGTCCTGGTCCCCCAGCAGCGAATCCAGCGCCGCCACGTCGATCCGCCCTACCGCGTCCACCGGGATCGGCACCGAGCGCACGCCCAGCAGACGGCACATCCGAGCGTGCGTGTAGTGCGCGTCCGCGCTGTGCGCGATGGCCGCTCCGGGCCGGGTTTCCCTTGCCACGTAGAGGGATTCGAGGTTCGCGATGGTGCCGCTGCCGGTGA
The DNA here is from genome assembly GCF_020176785.1 of Saccharopolyspora sp. 6V. Lineage (NCBI taxonomy): Bacteria > Bacillati > Actinomycetota > Actinomycetes > Pseudonocardiales > Pseudonocardiaceae > Saccharopolyspora > Saccharopolyspora sp. 6V. Next base: position 29,985 of record NZ_JAIUKB010000094.1, read on the forward strand.
GGTGGCCCAGCGCGCCCGGCATCCCCAGCATCGCCGCGAGCCGGTCCACCGCCTCCCGCTCCAGCCCGGTGGTGGCCGGGCCCCCGTCGAGCGCGTGGTTGTTCGGGTTCAGCAGCATCGCCGCCAGGTAGCCGACGACGGCCGCCGGGTGCGGCGGCTTGATCAGCTGTCCGAGGTAGCGGGGGTGGTGGAACGGGTAGGTGCCGCGCAACCGGTCGAGCAGTTCGGCGAACGCGGGGCCGAACTCCTCGTCGGGCACGACGGCGTCCGGGTGCGGTGCGAACTCGCCGAATTCCCGTTGCCACGCAACGATCTCGGCCACCGCCCGGTCCGCCCACGCGCGCAGGTCCATCCGCTCCTCCTCGTGTCCGGCGCCCCCACAAGGAACCACGCGCGAGCGGGTGCGGCCAGCACCGCGGGAAAGCAGAACCCGTTGGTTCAGCGGGAAATCAGGGTCGATAGTCCTCTGTGCAAGCTCGGTGACATGGCGTTTACTCGTTGTCAGGTCGGGTTGTTCCGCCACATGGGGGGCACCTACCTTTCGGAAAGCCACTGGAGGAGTGCGCCGATCTCCGGGCCCGGCCCGGGCGGCATCACCAGCGGTCCGATGTCCAACGACGACACCGACCGACGAGCGGAATGTCGACGATGACGTTCTTCTCCGGGGGAAGTCGGCAATGCGGAAAGGTGCATGGCGATGGGCAAAGGCAGCAGCGTTTTCGTGTACGTGAACAACAACCGCCGCCGCAAGCACGGCTGGGGCAACGGTTGGGGCCACGGCTGGGGCTGGGGCCACGGTTGGGGACACGGCTGGGGCCACGGCTGCGGCTGCAAGTAACAGCTTGGCTCAACGTCCGGGTGACGCCCGCACCTTCCCTGGTGCGGGCGTCACGCCCGTCGGCAACAGGGGGTAAGTCGTGCGGGGACCGATTCGGTGGTTGTTCGATCCACCGGTCGCCGAAGAGGCGGGTTTGGTGGAGACCGCGCCATCGATCGGGGTGCGGGAGGTGTTCCGGCGGTTCTGGCCGGACGCGCGACCGTTCCGCTGGTACATGGTGCTCAGCTTGGGGTTGGTGCTGGTGTCGCCGCTGCTGGACGCGGCGGCGATCTGGTTGTTCAAGGTCCTCATCGACGACGTGCTGACGCCGCGGGACTTCTCGCTGTTCCCGCTGGTGGCCGTCGCGTACGCGGGGATCACGATCGTGATGGGCATCGTCGGGTTCGGCGAGAGCTACCTGACGGTGTGGATCGGTGAGCACTTCCTGAACCGCTTGCGGATCCGGGTGTTCACCCACCTGCACACGTTGTCGGTGGACTTCTTCGACCGGCGCAGGCTCGGCGACACGCTGAGCAGGCTCACCACCGACGTGGCGTCCATCGAGAGCCTGGTGCTGTCGGGCATCACGCAGACGGTGGCGTCGCTGGTGAAGATCGTGGTGTTCGCCGGGGTGCTGTTCTACCTGGACTGGCGGCTCACGGTGGTGGCGCTGCTGGTCGTCCCGCTGTTCCTGGCGGTGGCGCGGTTCTTCGCGATGCGCATCAAGTCGGCGTCCCGGGAGGTCGCCGGCCGCACCGGGTCGATCGGCACGGTCGCGGAGGAAAGCCTCGGCAACGCCCCGCTGATCCAGGCCTACGGCCGCGAGTCCGCGGAGGTGCGGCGGTTCACCCGGCAGAGCCGGTCCAGCCTGTCCGCGGAGCTGTCCGCGGCCCGCATCGGCGGCCTGTTCGAGCCGCTGGTGGACCTGCTGGAAGTGCTGGCGATCATGGCGATCGTCGGCGTCGGCATCTGGGAGCTGGCGTCCGGCCGGATCACCCTCGGCGGGCTGCTGGCGTTCCTGGTGTACCTGTCGCAGCTGTACTCGCCGGTGAGCAACCTCGGCCAGCTCTCGAACGTGATCTACGGGGCGGCGGCGAGCGCGGAACGCATCCTGGAGCTGTTCGACCAGCGCCCGCACGTGCCCGCCCCGCGGAACCCGAAGCGGCTGGACCGGGTGCGCGGCGCGGTGCGGCTGGACCGGGTCGGGTTCCACTACCCGGACACCGCCGACGAGGTGCTGCACGACGTGGACCTCACCGCGGAGCCCGGGGAACGCGTCGCCGTCGTCGGCGCCAGCGGCGCGGGGAAGTCGACGTTGACGAAGCTGCTGCTGCGGTTCTACGACCCGGACCGCGGCAGCATCTCGCTGGACGGCGCGGACCTGCGCGAGCTGGACCCGAAGGAGCTGCGCTCGCACATCGCGATCGTGCTGCAGGAGACGCTGCTGCTGGACGGCACGATCGAGGACAACATCCGCGCGGGCAAACCGGATGCGGACCGCGCGGAACTGGTGGACGCCGCGCGCGCCGCCGACGCGCACGACTTCATCGCCGCGCTGCCCGACGGGTACGAGACGCGCGTCGGACAGCGCGGCAGGTTGCTCTCCGGCGGGCAGCGCCAGCGCATCGCGATCGCCCGCGCGATGATCCGGGACGCGCCGATCCTGCTGCTGGACGAGCCGACCGCGAGCCTGGACGCCGAGGCGGGGCAACGGATCCTCGGCCCGCTGAACCGGTTGATGGCGGGGCGGACCACGATCGTCATCTCGCACAACCTGCTCACCGTCACCGACGCGGACAAGATCCTCTACTTGGACCACGGCCGGGTCACCGGCCTCGGCACGCATTCGGAGCTGCTGGCGGGCAACAACGGCTACGCGCACCTCTACCACCTGCACCACCCGTCGGAGGAAGTGGTGCACGGCGCGCCCGCGCAGCGCAACGGCGGGACGCGGGAGCACACGTGACAGCGCAACGACAACCGGGCGGCCACCCGCCGCCCCCGTCCAGGAGGTGCCCATGAAGATCACGTGCGTAGGTGCTGGACCGGCCGGGCTGTACTTCGCGATCTCGGCGAAGCTGCGCGACGCCGGGCACGACATCACCGTCATCGAGCGTGATCCGCCGGGCGCCACCTACGGGTGGGGCGTCGTGTACTGGGACAACCTGCTCGATCCGCTGTACGCCAACGATGCGGAGAGCGCGCAGCAGATCCGGTCCGCGTCCACGCTGTGGCAGGAGCAGCAGATCGTCCTCGGCGGCACCGACTACGGTTTCCTCGGCGGCTACGGGTTCAGCGTGAACCGGGCGACGCTGCTGGACGTGCTGGCCGAACGCGCCACCGACCTGGGCGTGGACGTCCACTACGAGCAGGACGTGCAGAGCCTCGACGAGCTCGCCGACAGCGACCTGATCATCGGCGCGGACGGGGCGGGCAGCAAGGTGCGCTCGCTGCACGAGGACGAGTTCGGCACCCGGGTGGAGACGGGCAGCAACCCCTACATCTGGCTGGGCACGGACAAGGTCTTCGACCGGTTCACGTTCGCGTTCGAGCGGACCTCGGCGGGCTGGATCTGGTTCCACGCCTACCCGTCCAGCGCCGGCGTCAGCACCTGCATCGTGGAGACCACCGAGCAGACCTGGAAGGCGCTCGGTTTCGACGAGCGCGGCGACGAGGACGCGGTGCGGCTGCTGGAGAAGATCTTCGAGAAGCCCCTCGAAGGACATTCGCTGATCAGCAGCTCCCGGGGCGAAGCGGCGCGGTGGCAGCGGTTCACCCAGGTGCTCAACCGGAGCTGGCGGTACGAGAACGTGATGCTGCTCGGCGACGCCGCGCACACCACGCACTTCAGCATCGGCTCCGGCACCCGGCTGGCCATCATGGACGCGATGATCCTGGCGCAGAAGCTGCACGACCACGAGCACCTGGACACCGCGCTGCGCGACTTCGACCAGCAGGGCCGCAGCGCGCTGCGCCCGCTGCAGGCGGCCGGGCGCACCAGCATGGCCTGGTTCGAGCGGGCGGACCGCTACCTCGACCGGGAGGCGGTGGACGTGGCGTACGCGATGGCCGCGCGCGGCGGCGCCCAGTCGCCGTGGCAGTACCGGATGCACCAGGCGACGCAGGTTCCGGCCGTGCGCAGGGGAATGCGCTGGTACGACAACGGGCACCGCTGGTACCTGGCCTGCCGCCGCGGCGAAGCCCTCGGCAGCCGCCCGGAGAAGTCCACCTCCCGCTGACGCACCGCGGGTGAACGGCCCGTTCGTCCGATCCGCTCGGTCGAACGGGCCGTTCACCGTGCGTCAGCGGTCGAGGCGACCCGACTTGAGCGCCGCCAGGAACTCCGACCACCGCGGTCGCGGCACCGCGAAGTACCCGGCGGCCCGGTCCTTCGTGTCCCGCACCGCGGCACCGCCCGCTGACCGCCCGACTTCGACGCAGTTGTCGTTCGGGTTGGAGCGGCTGGACTTGCGCCAACCCCGTGCACTCACGACGCCTCCCGCTGATCGAGGATGTCCGCGACGAGCCGGATCTCGCCTCACACGCCAAGTCCTCGATCGTAGCGACCGCACCGACACATGCGGATACATCCGCAAGCTCGTGCAAGACCTGCCCACCCTCCTGTTCTCGGCGTGCACCAGGCTCTTTCCCACCCGCTCGCCCCGGACGAGCAGGGCGTCCATCCGTCAGCCCGAACCCGCTCTGTCGGTGTTGCCCGGCATGCTGTGCGGCACGGAGACGAACGGGGGCTCATGTCGACGTTGAACGATCTTCCCTACCAAAGGACCTCCCACGGGAAGGCGGAACGATGACGCTCGTCGTGCGATTGGATGACGGGACTCCGGTGCAGATCGGTGACGTCCGGGGGGTGTGGTGACCCGGTACGCGGCGGCGGACCGCGTCGTGCTGCATCTCCAACAGGAGGCCGCGGAGCTCGTGATCGGTTTCCGCGGCGGACGCGGCGCCTGCTACTGGCGACACGGCGAGAGCGACGACGTGGTGTCCACCAGCGGGGAGAACACCGAGAGCGAGATGTACGGGGCGAACGAGATCCCCTTCCCGCCCGGCGCCGAGATCGACGCGGGCACCGTCGTCGATGCGGCCGAAGAGTTCGCGACGACCGGGGTGCGGCCGCAGTGCGTGCGGTGGACGAGCTATCGCGCGGCGATGCAGGCGGTGCCCGAGGAAGGAACGATCACGCCGGAGCTGCTGCGCGCCGTGCTCGGCGATGTCGAGGGCGAGCGGTGACCTGGACGCGGCCGGGACGGCCGCCACTCCATCGGGGGACGGATCGGGCGGGTGAGCGGCGTGGTGATCGGGTGGTCGTGCTGGTGAGCGGCGCAGGACCGACCGACGACCACGGTGTGGGAGCGGTTGACCTGCGCGATCTTGCGTCCTAGCGTCATCCGCCGTGCGCAGAACGACTTCGGGGGTGTCCTCGGCGCGGCTCGGCGGACCGGGGTTCACCCGGCGGTCGCTGCTGGCCGGCATCGGCTTGGGCGCGGTGGGCTTGACCGCCGCCGCCTGCGGCTCCAACACGGGGCGCGGTGGCTCGGCGCCCGGCTCGCTGCAGCAGTGGTACCACGCCTACGGCGAGGACGGCGTGCACGAGGCCGTGCAGCGCTACGCCGCCGAGTACCCGCAGGGCGAGGTCTCGGTGCAGTGGAACCCCGGCGACTACGACTCGAAGATCGTCACCGCGTTGCAGAACAGCGCGGTCCCCGACGTGTTCGAGGCGCAGGTCAAGGTGGACTGGGTGCGCCAGAACCAGGTGGTACCGCTGGACGACGTGCTCGGCGACGCCCGCGACGACTTCCCGGAGCAGGTGCTGGCGACCGCCACCGTCGACGGGCGGCTGTACGCGATCCCGCAGGCCGTGGACACGCAGGTGCTGTTCTACCGCAAGAGCAGGCTCGCCGACGCGGGCGTGCGCCCGCCGCGGACCGTGGACGAGCTGATCGACGCGGCGAAGCGCCTCGACTCGCCCACCTCCCGCGGCCTGTTCGTCGGCAACGACGGCGGCGTCGGCGTGCTCGCCGGGCCGTTGCTGTGGTCCGCGGGCCTGGACTACCTCACCCCCGACCAGCGGAGCACCGGGTTCGACGATCCGCGAGCCGCCGTCGCGTTCGGCAAGCTCGCCGAGCTGGGCGACTCCGGCCTGCTGCTCGGCGCACCCGCCGACTGGTCCGATCCGAGCGCGTTCATCGACGGGCTCGCCGCCATGCAGTGGACCGGGCTGTGGAACATCCCGAAGGTCGCGGCCGCTCTCGGCGACGACTTCGGCGTGCTGCCGTTCCCGCGCCTCGACGACCAGGGCGCGCCGTCGGTGCCGATCGGCGCGTACGGCGCGATGGTCAACGCCCGCAGCTCGGACGTGGCCGCCGCGAAGGACTTCGTGCGCTGGCTGTGGGTCGACCGCACCGACCACCAGCTGGAGTTCGCCACCGCGTTCGGCTTCCACCTGCCGGCCCGGGACAGCCTCACCGGCCGGGCGGCGGAACTGCGCACCGGTCCGGCCGCCGACGCGGTGCGCTACACCCGGGAGCACGCCCACCTCGTCGGCGGTCCGATGTGGACTTCGGCGGCGGGCTCGGCGTTGTCCGACGCGCTGTTCCGCATCGCCCGCCAAGGCGCCGATCCCGTAGCGGAGACCCGGCAGGTCGTGTCCACTTCGGACGCCGAGTTGAAGCGCCTGCACGGGTGAGCGCCCGCACCCGCCGCGACGCCCGCGACTTCTGGCTGTTCGTCGGCCCGCTGCTGCTCGGGCTCGTCGTGTTCGCCTACGTGCCGATCGGGTGGAGCCTGTACCTGAGCTTCTTCGACGCCCGCAACACCGTCACGCCCGAGGTGTTCGTCGGCGTCGACAACTACGCCGCGATGCTGGGCAACGAGGCGTTCCTCGCCAGCCTCGGCACGTTCACCGCGTTCGCCGCGGGCATCGTGCCGCTCACCTACGCCGCCGCGCTCGCCCTCGCGCTCGCCGTGGACCGGTTGCCGGTCGCGAAGGCGTTCTTCCGGTCCGTGTTCTTCCTGCCGTTCGCCTGCTCCTACGTGGTGGCCGCGCTGATCTGGAAGACCTCGCTGTTCCCGGGGGTGAGCTCCGGGCTGGTCAACAGCGCGCTCGGCGCGTTCGGCGTCGAACCGGTGGCCTGGACCGGCACCGCCGACCCGCCGCTGTACTGGATCGTGCTCATCACCGCGCGGCTGTGGTTGCAGCTGGGCTTCTACATGCTGCTGTTCATCGCGGCGCTGCAACGCATCCCGCGGCACCTGTACGAGGCGGCGTGGCTGGACGGGGCGAAACCGGGCTGGCAGGTGTTCCGGCACATCACGCTGCCGCAGCTACGCGGCACCAGCGTCGCCGTGCTCCTGCTGCTGCTCATCGGCGCGTTCCAGGCGTTCGACGAGTTCTACAACATCCTCGGCGACGCCCGCGGTTACCCGCCGTACGGTCGGCCGCCGCTGGTGTACCTGTACTACACGGCGCTCGGCTCCGGCGGCCAGGACCTCGGCCGCGGCAGCGCCGGTGCGGTGATCCTGTCCGCGCTGATCGCGGTGGTGACCCTGGTGCAGGGCAAGGTGTTCGGCTTCGGCACCGGGCGGCAGCGGTGAGGCGCGGTGCGGCCGCCGCCGCCCGCTGGAGCGCGCTGCTGCTCGCGGCGGCGCTGTTCCTGCTGCCGTTCTACCTGCTGGTGCGCAACGGGCTCGCCACCCGCGAGGAGATCACCTCCCCGCACTGGACGTTCTGGCCCGCCCACCCGCGCTGGGAGAACATCACCGAACTCCTGTCGGCCACCGACGTGCCGTTCGCGCGCAGCCTGCTGAACTCGCTGGTGATCGCCGTGCTGCAGACCGCCGGATCGCTGGTGCTGTGCGCCGCCGCCGGGTACGGGCTGGCGCGCATCCCCTACCGGCATTCCGGGAAGGTGCTGGGCGCGGTGGTGGCCACGCTGCTGGTGCCGACCTCGGTGACGTTCGTGCCGAGCTTCGTGCTCGTGTCCAGCCTCGGCTGGCTCTCCGACCTGCGCGGGCTCGTGGTGCCCGGGCTGTTCAGCGCGTTGAACGCGGTGCTGTTCCGGCAGTTCTTCCTCGACTTCCCCGCCGATCTGGAAGACGCGGGGCGCATCGACGGGCTCGGGCGGTGGGGCGTGTTCCGGCGGATCGTGCTGCCGAACTCGACGGGGTTTTTGGCGGCCATCGGGGCGATCACGTTCATCGGCAGCTGGAACTCGTTCCTGTGGCCGCTGGTCATCGCGCAGGACTCGTCGTCGTGGACGGTGCAGGTGGCGCTGTCCGCGCTGCTCACCGCGCAGAACCCGCAGCTGAACCTGCTGTTCGCGGCGGCGGCGCTGTCCATCCTGCCGATCGTGCTGCTGTTCGCCGGGTTGCAGCGGTTCCTGGTGCGCGGCGTCACCGAGACCGGTGTCAACGGCTGACCCGAGCGGGAAACCGGCCCGTCACGGCGGTGACACGCGGCGGGTCGAGACTGGACGTCCACCCCTTCCGCGGAGAGGACCGGACATGCCGCACCTCGTGGGAATCACCGCCGTGATCACCGCCGGGCTCGCCGGGTTCTGGGCCGGGTACCGGTTCGACGCGGACCTCGCGGTCAACGCCCGTCCAGGATCCCCGCCTCGTGCGCGACGATCGCGGCCTGGACGCGGTTGGTGCAGTCCAGCTTGGTGAGCAGCCTACTCAGGTGCGCTTTCACCGTGCCCACCGCCATGTGCCGCCGCGTCGCGATCTCCGCGTTGGACAGGCCTGCCCCGACCTCGCGCAGCACTTCCAGCTCGGTCTCGGTGAGCTCGGCGAGCCGCCGCCGCGCCGGTTCGCCCGCGTCCGGGGTGAGCAGGTGCCGTTCGATGAGGCCGCGGGTGATCTGCGGCGCGAGGATCGGCTCCCCCGCCGCGACCTCGCGCACCGCGTGGATCAGCTGGGCCGGGCCGGTGTCCTTGAGCAGGAACCCGCTCGCCCCCGACCGCAGCGCCCGCGCCACGTTGCGGTCGTCGCCGAACGCGGTGAGCACGACGCTGCGGGTGCGCGGCGATTCCCGCGCGATCCCGGCGACCGCGGTGATGCCGTCGCCGCCGGGCATCTGCACGTCCAGCAGCGCCACGTCCACCTCCTGCCCTCGGCAGGCGGCGACTGCGGCGGGCCCGTCGGAGACCTCCGCGACCACCTCGACGTCGTCGGCGTTGTCCAGGATCAGCCGGATCCCCGCGCGCATCAACGTCTCGTCGTCGGCGATGAGCACTCTGATCATGCGCCTACGGTAGCGGCACGCCGCCAGAGCTGAACATCAGCGCGAACACCAGCACGCACACCAGCAGCAGCATCGGCACCGCCAGCACGAACAGCAGCACCCCGGCGCCGAACATCCGCGGCTTGGTGAGCACTTCCGCTTCCCGCACCGGCGGCCGTTCCCGCACCGGCGCTTCCGGTGGCGGCGCCGCGGGCGGGTGCGCGGGCAGCTCCGCGCGCACCGCGAAGCCGCCGTCCGCGCCCGGGCCGCCGGTGAACGTGCCGCCGAGCATCCGGGCGCGTTCCTCCAGTCCGGCGAGACCGCTGCGCAGCCCGCGCGCCGGCGAATCCGGAGCGGCCACCGGCGCGTTGTGCACCCGCACCGACACGGGATCCGCGGCCGACACCTCGACGACCACCGCGGCGCCCGGCGCGTGCTTGTGCGCGTTGGTGAGCGCCTCCCGGACGATGCGGTGCACCGCGTGCCGCACGCGAGGATCCACCTCGTCCAGGTCGGGGCCGTGCCAGTGCAGCTGCACCGCCATCCCGGCGGTGCGCGACTCGGCCACGAGCCGTTCCACGTCGGCCCGGCGGCCGCTGCTGTCGTCGCGGCCCGCGTCGACGGCACCGGAACGCAGCACGCCGAGGATGCCGCGCAGCTCGGTGAGCGCCTCCCCCGCGGTGGCGCGCACGAACTCGGCCTGCTCGCTGACCTCGGGCGCCTTCTTCGCCGCCGACAGCTCCAGCGCACCGGCGTGCAGCGACAACAACGACAACCGGTGGCCGAGCATGTCGTGCATCTCGCCCGCGATGTCGGCGCGTTCGGCGCTGCGGGCCTGCTCGGCGGTGAGGTGGCGGACGCTCTCCAGGTAGTCGTTGCGCTCCCGCAGCAGCCGCACGAGCGGTTGCCGGGTGCCGAGCAGCTGCCCGGCGACGGCGGGCACCCCCAGCAGCACCGCGGAGCCGACCAGGGTGAGCGCGAAGTCCGCGCCGCTCATCGGGACGGCCGGGCGCAGCAGCGCGTCGTAGGCCGTCCCCAGCAGCACCGTGCCCAGCACCGCCGTCCACAGCAGGGCCGGGCTGCGGGTCCGCCTGCCCGCGGAGAACGCCAGCACCGGCAACAGCAGCATGCTGAGCACCGCCTCGCCGAACACCAGCGCGGGCAGCACCGCGACGGGCCAGCGGCGCCGCGCCGGGACGAGCACCGCCGCCCACAGCGCGGAGAGCACGGCTACCGGCACCGACGGTCGCGGCGCCGGCACCAGCTCCGGCGGCATGTTCAGCTGGATCGCCAGCCCGGCGGCGACCAGCAGCACGAAGCACACCGACTCCGCCAGCCGCACGCGGCGCGGCGCCGCCCGCACCGCCTCCCGCACGAGCCGCGGTTCCGCGGCGACCCGTGCCGCCAGCTCGCGCGGCGACGGCACCCTCTTCCCCGATGACACCACCCGATCATCGTGCCCGACGCCCGGCGGCCGGAAGCACCGGATGGCCACGACTTCGTGGCCGATCGACCGGCACCAGCATCCGGTCGGCCGACGATCGGGTGCGGGAGCGGCGCATAGCTTCGAGCCGGTTCCCGTGCCGGTGCCCCGCTCGGTGGCGAAGCCGAGGACGGGCGATCACCGGAGCGGCTCGCACCGCCGCCGGGCCGCGGCGCCACCGATCCCGCGGCGCCGCGAGCGCCGAGGTTCCGAGCAACAGCCGACGAGACTTCCCCAGGAGAGGATCCGCATGGTCCCGACCACCCAGGACACCAGGACTCCCCGCCCCGGCGGCGGGATCCCGTACCACCTGCCGCAGCGCGGCTCGCGGCACCGCTGGTGGCGCACCCTGCTCGGCTTCCCGCTCCTGGGCCTGCTCGCGCTGGTGTGCATGGGGCTGGTGACCGGCGTCGTCTTCGGGCTGGCCGCCCTGGCCGGTGTGGAGCAGCACGACGGCACCTTCGCCGACCCGGTGTGGGAGTACACCGCGGGATTCCTGGTCGTCGCGGCGATGCTGCCCGCGGTGCTGCTCACCGCGAGGTGGGCGCACCGCCGACCCGCCGGAACTCTGTCCAGTGTGGAGGGGCGACTGCGCCTGCGGTGGCTGGCGCACTGCACCGGCTGGGCGCTGGGCGGTTTCGCACTGGTCACGGCGTTCGGCCTGACCCGGGGCGAGCCGTGGCTCGCGGCGCAGTGGCCGGGGTTCGCCCGGTACGCGCTGCTGGCGCTGATCACGCTGGCGGTGGTGCCGTTGCAGGCCGCCGCCGAGGAGTACCTGTGCCGCGGGTTCCTGCTGCAGTCCTTCTCATCCTGGTGGCGCACCCCGTGGCCCGGTGCCGTGCTCACCTCGGTGCTGTTCGTCGCGCTGCACGGGTACGACGACCCGCTGGTGCTGGCCGACATGTTCGTGTTCGCGCTGGCGATGAGCTGGCTGACCGTGCGCACCGGCGGCCTGGAGGCGGCGATCGCGCTGCACGTGGTGAACAACGCGTTCGGGATGCTGGTCGCCTGCACGCAGGGCGTGCCGAGCCTGGAGCAGTCCGGGGACTTCGCCGCCTGGGACGTGCTGCCGACGACCGCGCTGACCGTGGTCTACGCGTGGTGGATCGACCGGCTGGCGCGGCGCCGCGGCATCGCCAGGGCCGCGGGGCTCCGGCGGGCCCACCGGGAACCCGCCGGAGTCCCCCGCGTCAGGAGAACTGCACGCCGCCGTCGATCATCACCGACTGCCCGGTCATGTAGTCCGAGTCCGGGGATGCCAGGTACGACACGAACTTCGCCACGTCCTCCGGCACCGACACCCGGCCGAGGTGGATCAGTTCGGAGTACTTCTCGATCGCCGCGCCCTTGCGCAGTCCCTCGTTCTCGGCGAGCTTCTCGTCGATGTGGTCCCACATGGCGGTGCCCACGATGCCCGGGCAGTAGGCGTTCACGGTGATGCCGTACTGCGCCCACTCCATCGCCGCCGCCTGGGTGAGCCCGCGCACCGCCCACTTCGACGCCGAATACGGTCCGAGCAGCGGGAACGGGCGGTAGCCGACGATCGAACACGCACCGATGATCTTCCCGCCGCCGCCCTGCTCGATCATGCGCCGGGCGGCGGCGCCGTAGCACAGGTGCACCCCGCGCAGGTTGATCGACATCAGGTGGTCGAACTCCTCCGGGGTGACCTCCAGCAGCGGTTTGACGTGCGCGATCCCCGCGTTGGCGACCATCACGTCGAGGGAGCCGAGGTCGGCGGCGACCTGCGCCACCATGCCGTCCACGGCCTGCGCGTCGGACACGTCGGCGAGGGCGACCGTCGCACGGCGGCCCAGGGACTCGACCTCCGCCGCCACCGCCCGCGCGGCCTCGCCGTTCGCCGGGATGTCGTTGATCGCGACGTCCAGCCCGTCGGCGGCGAGCCGCAGCGCGATGCTCTTGCCGATCCCCTGCCCGGCGCCGGTCACCAGTGCGTTCCGCGGCGTCGTTGCCTGGTCGCTCATGTGCAGACCTCCGTGTTCGTGTCCCAGGTCACTCGACCCGGCGAACCGAATGCTGCGCGACCGACCGCCACCGCCCAAGGCCCGTTCTCACATGCTGACAACGGCACCGTCCGCGGCCGGGCCGCGCGGGGCCGGTAGGTTCGCGGCGGACGGACGCGGAGGAGGTCGATGCCGGTGGCGGGCGGGCGGATCCCGGTGGTGCTGGTCGCGGGCTACCTGGGCTCGGGCAAGACGACCCTGCTCAACCACCTGCTGGCGACCGCGGGCGGCACCCGGATCGGGGTCGTGGTCAACGACTTCGGCAGCATCGGCATCGACGCGATGAACGTCGCCGGGCAGGTCGATTCGATGGTCTCGCTCAGCAACGGCTGCCTGTGCTGCGCGGTCGACGCGAGTGGGCTGGACGCGATGCTGGAGCGGCTGGCCGAGCCGGGAGCGGGCATCGACGTGATCGTCGTGGAATGCAGCGGGCTGGCCGATCCGCGCGAGCTGATCCGGATGCTGCTGGCGGGCGAGAATCCGCGCACCGGCTACGGCGGGCTCGTCGAGGTGGTCGACGCCGCCGAGTTCGACGGCACCGTCCGGCGCCACCCCGAGTTCGCCACCCACCTGCGGTTCGCCGACGCGGTGGTGCTGAACAAGGTCGACCGGGTCGGCGCGGGCGAGCTCGCCGCGCTGCGCGAGCGGATCACCGCCGAGGCGCCGGGAATCCCGCTGCTGGAGGCCGAACGCGGCCAGGTCGATCCGGCGTTCCTGTTCGACCGGCCGGAACGGCCCGCCGACACCGGGCCGCGGCAGCTGTCGTTCACCGACCTGCTCGCCGAGCACGACTGCGCCGAGCACGCGCACGCCGCCTACCGGAGCGTGGCCGTGGAGTTCGACGATCCGGTGGATCCGGGGGCCCTGATGGCGTTCCTGGACTCGCGCCCCGCCGGGCTGTACCGGATGAAGGGGACCGTCCACTTCGGAATCCCGGGGTACCGGCAGCCGTACCTGCTCCAGACGGTGGGCAACTACGTGCGCTTCCACCGGACGCAGTGGCCCGCGGGGGAAGCGCCGCGCACCGCGCTGGTGCTCATCGGCACCGAGCTGGACGAAGCCGACCTGCGCGCCCGGCTCGCGGCCTGCGCGGCCGGGTCTCCCGCCGAGCACGGCGACTACGCGATGCTGCCCGTCCTCCGCTACGTCAGCTGATCCACCGCGGCTTCCGCGCCCGGTCCGCCGACCGCGCCGCGCACGCAGCCGGGGGTGCGGACTCGGCCGGTCAGCGGAGGGTGCGGGCGGCGTTCTCGCGGGCCTCGCCGAGCGCCCTGTTCAACGATCCGGTGCGCATCGGGCCGTGGCCGGGCAGCAGGACGTCCGCGCCCAGCCCTTCCAGCGCGTCCAGCGACTGCACGGCGCGGGCGCCGTCGTGGTGGAACATCGGCAGCAGCAGCTGCGGCCCCTCGACCCGCGACGTGGGATGCCCGGTGATCACGGTGTCGCCGCTGATCACCACCCCGCGCTGCGGCAGGTGGAACGCGCTGTGCCCGGAGGTGTGGCCGTGCGTCGGCACCGGCACCGGCCGCCCCGGCAGGTCCAGCGCGCCCTCCCGCGGGAACGGTTCGGCGGACGGGACGGCGCACGGCTTCAAGGCCCCGGCCCGCACCACGTGCGCCGCCCACGGCAGCACGCCGGGCCGCCACGCGTTCGCCAGGATCTGCTTCGGCGACACCTGCTGCAGGTATTCGCGCTTCGCGTGCGCGACCTCGACCCGGTCCAGGTAGACGGGGAAGCCGTACTTGCGGGCCAGGTGCGGCAGCGATCCGATGTGGTCGACGTGCGCGTGGGTGACGAGCACCGCCTCCACGTCCCGCATCCGGTGGCCGACCTCGCGGACGGAGGCCTCCACCGCGTCGGCGTCGTCCGGGTAGCCGCCGTCGATCAGCGTCACCGAGTCGTCCTCGACGAGGATCACCCAGTTGCTGCTGCTCCCGCGGACCAGGTACGTGCCTTCGGCGGCCTGCACGACGCGGCTCTCGCTCATCAGGATCCCCTCCCGGGACGATCATGCCGCATCGACGTCCGGGCGGGACAGCGCGGTCGGGGCGCCGGTTGCGGACCGCCCCCCCGCGGGCACTAGTTCGCGACGAGGTGCTCGCCGAGCTCGCCGTGCGCGGCCACCAGGCGCACCGTGCCCTCGTGCAGGCGGTAGGACAGCCCGGCCACGGCGCAGCTGCCGTCGGCGACCTTCGCGGCCAGCACCGCCGAGCGCTCCACCAGGAACTCGGTGGTCTTGCGGATGTGCTCGTCGACGATGTCGTCGATCTCGGTGGTGCCCGCGGCGCGGGCGCTGAGCACGCTCGGGTAGACGCGCTCCACCACGTCGCGCACGAAACCGGTGGGCGAGTTCCCGTCGACGTAGGCCTGCGAGGCGGCGGTGACGGCGCCGCACGAGTCGTGGCCGAGCACCACGACGAGCGGGGCGCCGAGCACGCCGACGCCGTACTCGATGCTGCCGAGCGCCTCGGCGCCCGCGACGTGCCCCGCGGTGCGCACCACGAACAGGTCGCCGAGCCCGCGGTCGAAGATGATCTCGGCGGCGAGCCGGGAGTCGGAGCAGCCGAACATGACGGCGAACGGCGTCTGGCCGGGAGCCAGCGCGGCGCGGTGATCGGCGTCCTGGTTCGGGTGCAGCCGCTCCCCGCCGACGAAGCGGGCGTTGCCCTGGATCAGCAGATCGAGGGCCTGGGACGGGGAGTCCGGATCGTTGAAGGGCATGTGCAGCAAGCTACCCGAGGTCAGGCGGGCACCGCGGTGGGCGCGATCACGATCGGGCCGGACGTGGCGGCCGCGCGCGGTTGCGGAGCGCGACGGGCCTGCCGCCGTTCGGACCAGCACACGGCCCGCCCCTCCGGCCTGACCAGCACATCCGATCGCGGATCAGCAATGCGCCGAACGGGCGGATCCCGCCTGCCACGACGGGGTTCCACTCACCCAACGAAGTCAGCGCTGACCGGTTGACCTGCCACTACGACCCATGACACGGTCTGCATGAGATTCAGGTCACCCGTGGTCGGCGCGCACCGTCCTGCGCCGGCCCGATGCCGACGACGCCATCGCATTCCGGCGGAGCAGCGCTGTCCGCCGACGCCCCGCGGGAGGAACGAATCGTGCAGACCAAGGCCGCCCTTCTCCACGAACCGGGCCAGGACTGGGCCATCGACGAGATCGAGGTGGGTGATCCGGTCGCCGGGGAGGTGCAGTTGCGGCTCGCGGCGACCGGACTCTGCCACTCCGACGAGCACCTGCGCACCAACGCGATGCCGGTGCCGGTGTACCCGGTGCTCGGCGGGCACGAGGGCGCCGGGGTGGTCACGAAGGTCGGGGCCGGGGTCACCGGCCTGCGGGAGGGCGATCACGCGGTGCTCGGGTTCATCCCGGCCTGCGGGGTGTGCCGGCCGTGCTCGGCGGGCATGCAGAACCTCTGCGACCAGGGCGCCGGCCTGCTCACCGGGCAGGCCATCTCCGATGGCACCCACCGGGTGACGCACCAGGGGCGGCCGGTGGCGCCGATGTGCCTGCTGGGCACGTTCGCCCCGTACGTGACGGTCAACCAGTCCAGCGTCATCCGGATCGAGGACGACATCCCGCTGGAGACCGCGGCGCTGCTGGGTTGCGGCGTCTCCACCGGCTGGGGATCGGCGACGGAGATCGGCGCCACGCGCCCCGGCGACACCGTGGTGATCGTCGGCGCGGGCGGCATCGGCATCAACGCCGTGCAGGGCGCCGCCGCCGCGGGCGCGCGGTTCGTCGTCGCGGTCGACCCGGTGGAGTTCAAGCGGCAGAAGGCCGTCGAGTTCGGCGCCACGCACACCTTCGCCTCGATGGCGGAGGCGCTGGAGCCGCTGCGGGACATCACCTGGGGCAGCCTCGCGCACACCACGATCCTCACCGTCGGCGAGCTGCAGGGCGATCAGCTGGCCGAGGCGCTGGCGATCACCGGCAAGGGCGGGCAGGTCGTGGTGACCGCGCTCGCCGACATGACCGCCACCGACGCGAAGATCGGCATGTTCGAGCTGACGCTGCTGCAGAAGCGCATCCAGGGCGCGATCTTCGGCGGCGCGAGCCCGCGGACCCAGGTGCCGCGGCTGCTGGAGCTGTACCGGCAGGGGCGGTTGAAGCTGGACGAGCTGGTGACGCGCACCTACTCGCTGGACGAGATCAACAAGGGCTACCAGGACATGCGGGAGGGCAAGAACCTGCGCGGCATCGTCCGCTACACCGACGCGGACTGGTGAGGCGCCGCACGGCGAACCGATGAGCCGCTGACACCGGGCCTGCCGCACCCGCGCGGCAGGCCCGTGCCGCGTCGCGGGCCGCTCCCGCTACTCCGGGTCGCCCGCCCACCGGTGCAGCGCTTCCGGCAGGCCGGGCGCCCCGGCGTCGTCCGCGGCCCAGACGACGATCCCGTCCGGACGCACCAGCGCGCCGGCGGGCGCACCGGGACCGTCCGGGACCGCGCGCACCCGCCCCGGCCAGCGTTCGGCGGCCCGCGCGAACTCGCGCCCCGGAGTGCGGTCGAGCAGCAGGAAACCGCCGTCGTGCCCGTGGTCGACCAGCCGGGTCCCGTCCGCCAGCGGCAGGTCCGGGGCGAACCGGCCGAGCAGCGGGTGCTCGCCCGGCAGCTCGACGTGCTGCGCGACGCCGGAGCTGCGCTCCACGGCCCAGGTCGCGCCGTCCGGGGTGCGCAGCAGCGCGGTGACGATCTCGCGGAGCGCGGCGGACTTCGGGTCGCCGCGCAGCATCCCGGTCTGCGCCCGCGTCCAGTCCAGCACCCGCGCGCCGAGCGGGCGGCGTTCCGCGTCGTAGCCGTCCAGCAGCCCGTCCGGCGCCCATCCGGCGACGACGGCGCCGAGCCGCCAGCCGAGGTTCATCGCGTCTCCGACGCCGAGGTTGAGCCCCTGCCCGCCGAACGGCGGGTGCACGTGCGCGGCGTCGCCCACCTCGGCATGTCGGACCCGACCCAGCAGGACACGGCGGGTGCACGTGCGCGGCGTCGCCCGCCACCAGGACCCGGCCGGAGCGGTAGGTCGCGGCCTGCCGGGCGTTGTCGGTCCAGCGGGTCGCCGGGCCGCGCAGCGCGGTCAGCGTAACCTCGGTGCCGGAGATCCGCCGCAGGCCGGCCTGCACGTCGGCGAGCTCGACCGGCGCGGTGCGGTCGGCGGGCCCGCCGTCGAACTCCGCGGTGATCAGCCGTCCGGGCTGCGGTCCGCAGCGGTACGCGCCCCGCTCCGACCACGTCCACCCCTCGCCGAGCAGTTCCGGTTCGGCGATGTCGGCGACCGCCAGGTAGCCGGTGAGTTCGGGGTCGGTGCCGGGGAAGTCGATGCCCGCGAGGCGCCGGACCGCGCTGCGCCCGCCGTCGCACCCGACGACCCACCGGCCGCGGAACGGTCCGGCGGTGGTGCCGAGGAGCACGTCCTCGCCGGCGTCGTCGAGCTCGGTGACCTCGACCCCGCGCCGCACCGGCACGCCGAGCCGCGCCAGGTGGTCGGCCAGCAGGCCTTCCAGTTCGCGCTGCGGCACCAGCCAGGTGTCCGCGGCGGCGGCGTGCGCGGCGAGCTCGGGCCGCGTCCAGTCGACCAGGTCGGGTTCGAGGACGACGCCCGCGAAGTGCCCGGTGAACCGCGCGCCGCCGAGCACCGGGGCGCCGGCCCGCTCGCGCACCTCCCGCTGCACCTGCCGGGCGGCGGGGAGCAGGCCGCGGCGGGCGAGGGCTTCGGCGGTGGGCACGTTGATCGACGCCGCCTTCATCGACTCGTCCGGTTCGGTGCGCCGCTCCAGCACCAGCACCGCCGCCCCGGCGAGCGCCAGTTCCGCCGCGAGCACCAGCCCGACCGGTCCTGCTCCGACGACCACCACACCCGCATCCGCTCCAGTCACGAACACCGTTCTACGGACGAACGCTGTTCGCGTCAAGCTAGGATGACCGGGTGAACCCGAGAGACCGGCGCGCGGCGCGCCACCAGCCCGGCGCCGCCGAAGCGGCACCCCGGCGCCGCGCGCTCCCGATCACCGTGGAGCAGGTGGTCGACACCGCCCTCGATCTCGTCGCCGCGGAGGGCTACGAGGCGCTGACCATGCGACGGGTCGCCACCGCGCTCGACACCGGCCCCGCGTCGCTCTACGCCCACGTGGTCAACAAGGCGGACCTCGACGAGCTGCTCATCGGGCGGCTCTGCGGCGAGATCGCGCTCCCCGAACCCGATCCGGACGTGTGGCGGGACCAGCTGCACCACGTGTGCGCCCAGCTGCGCGACCAGTACCTGAAGTACCCGGGGATCTCCCGCGCCGCGCTCGCCGCCGCGCCCACCGACCGCCAGGTCGCGCGGATCGGCGAAGGCCTGCTGGCGATCGCGCTCGCCGGCGGTGCCGCGCCCGGGGACGCCGCCTGGGCGGTCGACGCGCTGGTGCTGCACGTGGCGTCCTACTGCCTGGAGCTGGCGATCGCGCGGCGGAAGGCGGCCCACGAGGACGCGGCCTGGGTGCTGGACCGGGAGGAGCTGCGGCGCAGGCTCACCGCGCTGCCCGCCGCCGAATTCCCGCACACCACCCGGCACGCGGCGGAGCTCACCGCCGGCACGGGGCACGAGCGGTTCGACTTCGCCGTGCGGCTGCTGATCGACGGCCTCGCACGGCGCTGAACGCGCTCCCCCGTCCGGTCGTCGAGGCCCGCCGCGATCGGCCCAGCGGCCGGGACCCGTTCCGCCGTCGCGGAGCGCGCTCGGGCATGATCCCGACCATGCCGATCTTCCTCGCGCCCGGCGTGCTCGCCGGTGCGCCGCCCGCGGTCGCGCAGGCCGCGCCGATCGATCCGATGCGCGTCGTGTTCGTGCTCGTGCTGGTGCTGCTGGGGATCGCCCTGGTGCTCGTGGTGCTGAGCAAGTGGCTGCGGTGGCGGCAGGGGTTCAGCGCGCCGCGCCAGCGCGAGCTGCTGTGGGCGGTCCCGGTCGCGCCGGACATCCAGCAGGCGGTGCGGGAACTGGTGCGCGCCGACGACCGGGTGCGGGCGGTGAAGGTGCTGCGCGAGGCGATCCCCGCGGTGTCGCTGCTGCAGGGCAAGCTGCTGGTGGACCGGCTCGCCGAGCACGAACACCCCACGAGCTACGCCGAGGTGGTGCGGGACCTGCGCGAGCGCGAACCGGAGCTCGCCCAGCGGTTGCGGCCGCTGATCGAGCACAAGGCGGAGATCGAAGTGGTGCGGTTGCTGCGCGAGCGGCTGGGGCTGGACCTGCGCATCGCGGGCGAACTCGCCAAGTCCATGCAGGAGTGATCTCCCGCGGTGGTGCGGGAATCCGGCGCGAACCGGGTTCCCGCACCCCGCTCAGCCGACGCTCACCTCGCGAGGATGGCGCGCAGCGCGTCCCGCAGCGCGGCCTCCGGGTCGGCGGGAAGCCGGTGCGCGCGCCAGCCGATGTGCTTGTCCGGCCGCACGAGCAGCACCCCGTCCTCGGCGACCTCCCGCAGCCGCGCCCAGTCGAAGTACAGGTCGGTGACCTCGCGCCCGGGCCCGATCACCACCGCCTCGACCGGCACGCCCAGCTCGTGCCCGACCTTGTCCGCGGCGTCCTTCCACGCCTGCCCGGTGATGCCGGTGAGCAGCGTGAAGCGGCCGGCGGGCGCGAGGTCGTGGGTGGAGTACCGGCGGGACCGGTCCCCGACCCACGCGTGCGGCAGCCGGGATCCGGGCACGGTCGAGGGCTGGTAGTACAGCTCCGGGTCGCGCTCCGGCTCGGGCCGGGCGGAACCGTCCGAGACCACGGCGCCGGATTCGTAGAACTGGCCCATCTCCACGCCGTGCGCGTTGAACTCGTAGTCCTTGACCTCCATCGCGCGCTGCAGGGCTTCGCGCTTGGCGGCGCCGTCCGGGGTGGCGTCCTTGCGCTGCTCCATGTTGGCGAGCAGCTGCTCCTCCGGACCGGGTTCGGCGATGTCGAGCGCTTCGAAGAACTGCGCGAACTCGCGGCCGGACTTGTTGGCGCGCAGCACGATCTGCTCGGCGACGGGGGCGCGCTCGGCGGTGTAGCTGTCCAGCAGCCGCTCCCCCGCCCGCCCGCGCAGCACGGCGGCGAGCTTCCAGGCGAGGTTGTAGGAGTCCTGCACGGAGGTGTTGGAGCCGAGCCCGTTGCTCGGCGGGTGCTTGTGCACCGAGTCCCCGGCGCAGAACACCCGGCCGGACTGCAACCGGGTCGCGTACTGCTCGTTGTTGCCCCACAACGAGGTTCCGGTGATCTCGACGTCCAGCTCGGGCAGCCCGAGCAGCTTGCGCACGATGGCGGTGGCGCCGGCGTCGTCGAGCACGGGCGGTTCGCCGCGCACGTCGTAGCCGCTGACGATCATCCACTGGTTCCAGGGCCGCACCATCCGCACCGCGCCGGTGCCGATGCCGCCGACGTTGGTGCCGGGCTGCACCACCCAGTACAGCACCGAGGGGCGGTGCGCGACGTGCTCGGCGAGGTCGGCGGTGAAGGTGATGTTCAGGGATCCGGCGATGTCGAGCTCGCCGCGCATCGGCAGCGCGACGTCGGCGGCGACCCGGGACCGCGCACCGTCGGCGCCGATCAGGTACTGGGCCCGGATGTCGTACTCCTGACCGGTGAACCGGTCGCGGACGCGCGCCGTGACCCCGTCGGCGTCCTGCCGCAGCGACAGGTACTCGGTGGCGAACCGGGTCTGGGTGCCGCGCTTGGTCGCGTTCTCGACGAGGATCGGTTCGAGGTAGTTCTGCGGGATGTCGCAGTTCCACGACGCGGAGGCGAGTTCGTAGTCGGCGTGCCGGGCGGGATGGGTGCCCCAGGTGCGGATGCGGCCGAGCTCCTCGCCCGCGATGGCGGTGCAGAAGACGGTGTCGCCCATCAGCTCGTGCGGTGTGGCCTCGGCGATCACCTGCTCCTCGATGCCGACATCGCGGAAGATCTCCATCGTGCGCTGGTTGGTGATGTGGGCGCGCGGGGTGTTCGCGGTCCACCGGTGCTTGGTCACCATCACGTTGTCCACCCCGAGGGTGGACAGGAACAGCGCCGCGGACGCGCCCGCGGGGCCGGATCCGATGATGAGCACCTCGGTCCGCACCGGGTCCGTCCGGGTGGCCGACTGCTGGTCGGGAACCGTCATCTGCTTCCTTCGCACTGGACGCGGGCACGCGCTCGGTCCGCCGGTACCTGCTCGCGGGCTGGCCGGCGACCCGAGTTCGCGGCTGATTACAGCCGCAGCCCGCCAGTCGATCAAGACTTCCGCGGCCGCGGGCGAGCTGGCATCCACTGTGGACTCGAAGCGGACATCTTTCGAGGAAGCAATTTCTGCACGAAGTGACCGCGCGGCCGCCGCTCCTGCGCGGCACCGGCCGACGACCGTGATCCTGAACACGGCGCACGACGAGGACCACCTTGACCGGTCTTCCGCGGCGCTGCTACACATGAATCAGGAACCCTGATTCATGTGAGGTGGCGGATGAGCGCAGCGGTGGACGACGAACAGCGGCCGGGCACCCCCGAACCCTGGGGCGACACCGTCCTGGTGGAGTTCGACGAAGGCATCGCCTGGGTGACGCTCAACCGCCCGGACAAGCGCAACGCGATGAACCCGGCGCTCAACGACGAGATGGTGCGGGTGCTCGACCACCTCGAAGGCGACGAGCGCTGCCGCGTGCTGGTGCTGACCGGCGCCGGGGAATCCTTCTCCGCCGGCATGGACCTCAAGGAGTACTTCCGCGAGGTCGACGCCACCGGTAGCACCGCCGTGCAGACCAAGGTCCGCCGCGCCAGCGCCGAATGGCAGTGGAAGCGGCTCGCGCACTGGATCAAGCCGACCATCGCGATGGTCAACGGCTGGTGCTTCGGCGGCGCCTTCACCCCGCTCGTCGCCTGCGACCTCGCCATCGCCGACGAGCGGGCGAAGTTCGGGCTTTCCGAGGTGAACTGGGGAATTCCGCCCGGCGGCGTCGTCAGCAGGGCGCTCGCGGCCACCGTCAGCCAGCGCGACGCGCTGTACCACATCCTCACCGGCGAACCCTTCGACGGCGCCGAGGCGGCGCGGATGCGGCTCGTCAACGAGGCGGTGCCCGCCGAACGCCTGCGGGAGCGGACGCGGGAGCTCGCGCTCAAGCTCGCCTCGATGAACCAGGTGGTGCTGCACGCCGCGAAGGTCGGCTACAAGGTCGCCGCGGACATGCCGTGGGACCAGGCCGAGGACTACCTCTACGCCAAGCTCGACCAGTCCCAGTTCGCCGACCAGGCCGGGGCGCGCGCGCAGGGGCTCAGCCAGTTCCTGGACGAGAAGGCCTACCGGCCGGGCCTGGGCGCCTTCGACTCGAACAGGTAGCACTCGCCCACCGCGGCGCGAGATCCTCCTCCCGCGCCCGGTGGGCGCTCGGCGAAAGGTGCACCGTTGCGAAACCAGGGGCTCGGGTCCTGGCCCGACCGGCGGGCCAGGATGACACCGCACCGGATCGCCCTGCGCCACGGCGACCGGACCACCACGTACGCCGAACTCGCCGAGCGGGTGCGGCGACTCGCGGACGGCCTGCGCCGCGCCGGCGTGCGCCAGGGCGACCGGGTCGCCTACCTGGGGCCGAACCACCCGGCGTACCTGGAGGTCCTGTTCGCCTGCGGACGGATCGGCGCGGTGTTCGTCCCGCTGAACTTCCGGCTCACCGCACCGGAACTGGACGTCGTCCTCGACGACGCGGGGGCGGTGCTGCTCGTGCACACCGCCGAGCACGCCGCCACCGCCGCCGCGCTCGGCACCCGCGCCCGCCGCGTTCTCGTCGACGCCGACGGGAACGTCGAGCACGCGGGCGGAGCCGACGTGGTCGACCAACCGGTGCGCCCGGACGACCCGTGCCTGATCATGTACACCTCCGGTTCCACCGGGCGCCCCAAGGGCGTGGTGCTCACGCACGGGAACCTCACCTGGAACTGCGTCAACGTGCTCGTGGAGACCGATCTGGCCGCCGACGAACGCGCGCTGGTCGCCGCTCCCCTGTTCCACGCCGCCGCGCTCGGCATGGTGTGCCTGCCGACGCTGCTCAAGGGCGGGACGGTGGTGCTGCACTCGTCCTTCGATCCGGCGGCGGCGCTGGCCGCGATCGAGCGCGAGCGGGTGACGTTGATGTTCGGGGTGCCCGCCATGTACGACGCGCTCGCCGCCCACGAGCGGTGGGACGCGACCGACCTGTCCGGGGTGCGGACGCTGCTGTGCGGCGGATCCCCGGTGCCCACCAGGACGATCGAGCGGTACCTGGCGCGGGGGCTGAGCTTCGTGCAGGGCTACGGCATGACCGAGACCGCGCCCGGCGCGCTGCTGCTGGACCGCGAGCACCTGACCACCAAGATCGGCTCGGCCGGGGTGCCGTCGTTCTTCACCGACGTGCGCGTGGTGGACGGCGACGGGACCGAGGCCGGGCCCGGCGAGCGCGGCGAGGTCGTGGTGAGCGGGCCGAACGTGATGCCCGGGTACTGGGGGCTGCCCGCCGAGACCGCTGCGGTGCTGCGCGACGGCTGGTTCCACTCCGGCGACGTGGCGACCGTGGACGAGGACGGCTGCGTGCGGATCGTGGACCGGCTCAAGGACGTGTACATCTCCGGCGGGGAGAACGTGCACCCGGCCGAGGTGGAGAACGAGATCCACGCCTTCCCGGGCGTCGCCGCCTGCGCGGTGATCGGCGTCCCGGACGAGCGGTGGGGCGAGGTGGGCCGCGCCGTGGTCGTGCCGGAGGAGGGCGCCTCGGTCGATCCGGCGGAGCTGCTGGCGCACCTGCGCGGGCGGCTCGCCGGGTACAAGGTGCCGCGGTCGGTGCGCTTCGCCGCCGAACTCCCCACCACCGGGTCCGGCAAGGTCCGCAAGGCGGAGGTCCGCGCCCGCCACGGCGGCTGAACCGCGCGGGCGGGCGGGCCGCACACCCCGGCGGAACGCCGGATCGCGATCGGAACGGGTGGGTCGGGGTCAGAACGGGTAGGTCGGGGCCTGGCGGCGGAGGGTGAGCCACTGGGTCTCGGTGAACGCCTCGGCGTTGGCGCGGGCGCCGCCGACGCGCGAGGAGCCGGACGCCCCGACCCCGCCGAAGGGCGCGCCCGCGTCGTCGTTGAACGTCTGGTCGTTGATGTGCACCTGGCCGGACGGGATGCGGCCCGCGATGGCCATCGCCTCCCCCAGATCGGCGCCGAGCACGCCGAGGCTGAGCCCGAACTCGCTGTCCGCGGCGAGCGCCACCGCCTCGTCCACGTCGGAGAACGGGCGGACGCAGGCGACCGGCCCGAACACCTCCTCCGCGTAGGCGGGGGTGTCGCCGGTGCAGTCGGCGAGGACCGTGGGCCGGTGGAACAGCCCCTCGTGCGTGCCGCCCGCGACCAGCCGGGCCCCGGATCCGGCGCTGCGCCGCACCAGGTCCTGGGCGTGGTCCAGCTGCCCGCGGTCGATGATCGGCCCGAGCTGCACGTCCTCCCGGTACCCGTCGCCGACCCGCAGCGCGTCGGCCTTCGCCGCGAGCACCTCGACGTACTCCTGGTAGACGGATTCGTGCACCAGGTGCCTGCCGATGGCCATGCACACCTGTCCGGAGTGGATGAAGTTCCCGAACGCGCCGCAGGAAGCCGCCGCGGGCACGTCGACGTCGCCGAGCACGACGAGCGCGCTGTTGCCGCCGAGCTCCAGGTGGGTTCGGGTGAAGGTCCGCGCGGCGCGCGCCCCGATCGCCCGGCCGGCCGGGGTGGACCCGGTGAACGACACGATCCGCACTTCGGGCGCGTCGATCAGGGCGCCGCCGACGTCCGCGTCGCCCGGCAGCAGCTGCAGCACGCCCGGCGGCAGCCCGGCCTCCTCGAAGATCCGCGCGATCACCACGCCGCCGCAGATCGCGGTGCGCGGGTCCGGCTTGAGCAGCACGGCGTTGCCGAGCGCCAGCGCGGGCGCGACGGAGCGGATGGACAGGATCAGCGGGAAGTTGAACGGGGAGATGACGGCGACGACGCCCGCGGGCACCCGGCGCTGCACGCTGACCCGCGGCATCGGCGAGTGCAGCAGTTCGCCGTGCGGCGCGGTGGCGAGGGCGCTGGCCTCGGTGCACTCGGCGGTGGCGGCGGCGGTCTCGATGCCGGATTTGAACCGGGTGGAGCCGGATTCGCGCACGATCCAGTCGCCGATCTCGGCGGCGTGCCGCTCGAACAGCGCGGCGGCGCGGGAGAGCACCGCGGCGCGGTCGAACGGGGAGGTGGCGGCCCAGTCGCGTTGCGCTCGGGCGGCGCGGCTGGCCGCTTCGGCGGCGTCCTCCGGCGCGGCCCGGCCGACTTCGCCGAGGACGTCGCCGGTCGCGGGTTCGACGGCCTGCCGCGGTTCTCCTCCGGTTCCGGTGGTCCAGCTACCGGTGAAGATCCGGCCGGTCCAGTCCGCGTCGTCCAGCAGTGCCATGGTCCGCTCCCGTCCGCTTCGTTGCTCAGGGCCCCTGATAATCGTACTAGTCGGCCCGCGGAATGAGGAGCGCTCGGCGCAACCTCCGGCACCCGACCGCGGCACACCTAGGCGCGGCGCACCTCGGACACCGCCGCCAGCGCGGTGATCCCGTGCTCCAAGCCCTCGCGGAACGTTTCGCGCTGCCCGGGACTGAGATCGGCGAGCAACTCGTCCTCCAGCTCCAGCACGGCCGGCGCGCACTCGGCCAGCAGCTCCGAGCCGGCTTCGGTGAGCGAGGCCAGCAGTACCCGCTTGTTGTGCACGTCCGGACCGCGCGTGATCAGGCCGCGCTTCTCCAGCGTCAGCACCATTTCGTGCATCGTCTGCGGCCGCAGGAACGAGCGGCGCGCCAGCTGCGCCGAGGACAGCGCGCCCCGGTTCTGCAGCACGGTCAGCGCGGTGTACTGCAGCGTGGTGAGCCCGAGCGGGCGCAGCACGTCGTCCAGCAGCGCCCGGATCACCAGTTCGAGGCGCTTGACCAGGTACAACGTCAACGGTGGACGCGGGATCGCGGCGTCGGCCCCGTCGGCCGCACCGGATCGCTCTGCTCGGCTGCTCACCCGCGTCATGATGTCACCTCCGCAGCGGTTCCGTCCGCGCCGCCCGCGCGATCGCGAACCCTGATATCGAATCAGCAATGCTGATCTCCATCGAGCAGGGCCCGCCCCAGCAAGTCTACTGTGGACTGATGTGGTCCCGCGTCTGCCGCGAGAACCATCCGCGGCGGCCGATCGGCGGAGCCGGTTCCGGCCGCTCGCGTCGCCGTCACTACTATGCGAGCCGCACCAGCTCCGCTCAGCACTCGACTCCCGGGGGTCCACTCGATGGTGAACGGCAAGGTCGTCCGGTTCGACGACGATCGCGGCTACGGCTTCCTCGCGCCCGACGACGGCGGCGAGGACGTCTTCGTGCACGCGAACGACATCCAGGACTCCAAGCAGCAGTTCCGGCCGGGCGCCCGCGTCGAGTTCGCCATCGAAGCGGGCGATCGCGGCCTGAAGGCCTCGCAGGTGCGGTTGCTCGAACCGGCGGCCGACGCGGAACCCCGCGCGCCGCGCCGCGAGCAGGAGGACGACGGGCTGTGCGACGTGCTGTCCGTGCCCGAGTTCCGCACCGAACTCACCGAGGCGCTGCTGGAAGCCGCCCCCACCCTCACCGCCGCGCAGATCGTCCAGGTGCGCCGCAAGGTGACCGACATCGCGCGCAGGCACAACTGGATCGAGGCCTGACCGGCGCTTGGCCAGCGGACGGGGCCTGCGGAGGGCGGCGCCGGTGCCCGGGCTCGCCCGCGGGTGGCCGTCCGGCCCGCTGCGCGCCGTCCCGCGCTCGGCGGCCCGTTCTTCCCAGCGCCGCCAACGAATTCGCGGGACACGCGCTGCGCTGACCGGGCCGTCCGTCCGAAAAGCGGAGGACGATACTGAGACCATGCCGCGACTCGACATCTCCGACGCCCGGATCGACCACCGGCTCGGCGGGAACCCGGACGGTCCCGCGCTGCTGCTCCTGCAGGGCCAGGCGAACTCGCAGCGGTGGTGGGACGAGGTGCGCACCGACTTCGAGGACACCTACCGGACGATCACCTTCGACTACCGGGGAACCGGGGATACCGCCGCACCCGATGCGGACTGGACGACCCGCTCGTTCGCCGCCGACGCCGCCGAGGTGCTGCGCGCCGCCGGGGTCGCCCGCGCGCACGTGTACGGCACGTCGATGGGCGGCCGGATCGCGCAGTGGCTCGCCATCGACCGGCCCGAGCTGGTGGACCGGCTGGTGCTCGGCTGCACCACGCCCGGCGGCGAGCACGCGGTCGAACGAGACCAGCAGGTGCGGCGCTCGCTGCTGAACCCGGACCCGGCGCAGCGGCGGCGCGCGCTGTTCGAGCTGATGTACACCGGCGCGTGGACGGGTTCCCCGGAGGACAGCACCGTGCTCGGCGACCCGACCATGACGGCCGCCGCCACGCGACGGCACCTGCGGATGAGCGCGCGGCACGACGCGTGGGACCGGCTCCCCGAGATCCAGGCGCCCACCCTCGTCCTGCACGGCGACGAGGACCTGCTGGCCCCGGTCGTCAACGCGGAACTGCTGGCGCAACGCATCCCGCACGCCGCGCTGCACGTGCTGCCCGGCGCCCGGCACGCCTACTTCGACGAGTTCCGCGCGGAGGCGTCCCGGTCGGTCCGCGACTTCCTCGCCGCGGCGGGTTCCTAGCGCACGCTGCGGAAGTTGTCGGCGGGCACCTCCAGGGACTCGCCCGATTCGAAGCGCACAACCACCCGGTCCGGCAGCCAGCCGACGTCGCGGACCCGCGGTTCCCGGCCCGCGCCGAGTTCGAGCAGCACCGGGTAGTAGTAGTCCGTGACGTGCGGCCCGAGGCGCAGTTCGTGCGCCACCCCGGTCGGGCGCACGACCCGCAGCAGCCGCAGGTCGCTGGAGTAGTGCTCGCCGCCGTACTCGTAGGTCATCCCGGAGTCCTGGGACCGCTCCTCGTGCAGGACCTCCGCCTGCAAGGAGATCGACGACGGTCCGATGAGGACCACCGCCAGCACCACCAGCAGCGCTCCGGCCAGGAGCACGACGAGGGCGGTGCGGAAGCTCTTGCGCAGCACGACGGGGACTCCTCCAGCGGACGGCGGGCCGCGCGGTTCCCGGCCCCTCGGCGGCTCAGCCTGCCGGAGCGGACCGGCCGCAGGCCTCGGCCGATCGGCCACCCGACCCCGGCCGAACGTTTACCGCTCCCGGCGCCGGGTCAGCCCTGGCGGTCCGCCCGGTAGCCGCCGCTGAACCGGACGTGTTCGATCATGATCCGCTCGGCGGTCGCGCCGTCCTGGGCCGCCAGCGCGTCGATGATCCGCCGGTGCGCGTCGAGGTGGCCGCGCGCGCGTTCCGGTTCCAGCCACAGCGAGGCGTTCGCCGGCACCGGGTAGCTGTTGCGGATGGCGCGGGCCTGCCTGCCGAGGAACGCCGGGCCGCCGATGTCGGTGATCAGCAGGTGGAACCGGCGGCTCTGCTCGCCCAGCAGCTCGTGGCCGCCCCGCTCGGCGTCCTCGACCATCGAGCGGTGGATCCGGCGGAGCTCGTCGAGCTGTTCGGCGGTGATCCGCTCGGCGGCGAGCTTGGCGCCGAGGCCTTCGACGACGGCCCGCACGTCGTAGAACTCCCGCAAGGCGTCGTCGCTGAGGTCGATCACCGTGGCGCCGTGGTGGCTCTCGTAGCTGATCAGGCGGTCCTTCTCCAGCCGCCGCAACGCCTCGCGCACCGGGGTGATCGAGACACCGAGGCGCTCGGCGATGGAGTTCGCCTTCAGCGGCGTGCCGCCCGGGATGCTGGCGTTGCGCAGCTCCCCCAGCAGCACGTCGTAGACGTAGTCCGCCTTGCTCATCGGTGGCCGGTTCACGGCCGGTTCCCCTGACTGCATCGCCATCCTTCGCTTCCGGCGAATCCGGCGTCCAGTCTCCCGCACCGGCCCGCGCCGCCCTAGGCCGACTACGACGGAGGTATTGACTTACAAGTTACATCTTATAAGTTGCATCCTCATGACGAGCCTTGCCGGATTACGCGTCATCGACGCCGCCACCCTGTTCGCCGGACCGTCCGCCGCGATGCTGCTGGCGGACTTCGGCGCCGACGTCATCAAGATCGAGCACCCGACCCGCGGTGACCCTGCGCGCGGCCACGGAGCTTCCGCCGACGGCGTCGGCCTCTGGTGGAAGACCCTGGCACGCGGCAAGCGGACCGCCGCCGTGAACCTCTCCACCCCCGAGGGCCAGCGGATCATCCGCGAGCTCTGCGCCGACGCCGACGTGCTCGTCGAGAACTTCCGGCCCGGAACCCTCGAACGGTGGGGGCTCTCCCCCGACGACCTCCGAGCGATCAACCCGCGGCTGGTGGTCGCCCGGATGACCGGGTTCGGCCAGCACGGCCCGATGTCGCGGCAGCCCGGCTTCGGCACGCTCGCCGAGGCGATGAGCGGGTTCGCCGCGTCCACCGGTGAACCGGACGGGCCACCGGTGCTGCCGCCGCTGGCGATGGCCGACGGCATCGCGGGGCTCGCCATGGCCTACGCGATCATGGTGGCGCTGCGGGCCAGGGACGAGACCGGGCACGGCCAGGTCATCGACATGGCCATCATCGAGCCGATCGTGAGCATCCTCGGCCCGCAGATGACCGCGTACAAGATGCTCGGCACCATCCCGCCGCGGACCGGCAACCGATCCAGCAGCAACGCTCCGCGCAACACCTACCGCACCCGCGACGGCCGCTGGGTCGCGGTCTCCACCAGCGCGCAGGCCATCGCCGAACGCGTCATGCACCTGGTCGGGCGGCCGGACCTGGCGGAACAACCGTGGTTCCAGCACGGACGCGGGCGGGTGGAGCACGTCGACGAGCTGGACTCGGCCGTCGCCACCTGGATCGCCGAACGGGACGCGGGCGAGGTGATCGACGCGTTCGAGCAGGCCCAAGCGGCGATCGCGCTCGTCTACGACGTCTCCGACATCGCGCAGGACCCGCAGTACGCGGCGCTGGAGACCTTCGTCGAGCTCGACGACGAGGAACTCGGCGCCACCACCGTGCAGAACGTCCTGTTCCGGCTGTCCGACACGCCCGGCGAAGTGCGCTGGCTCGGCCCACCGCTGGGCAAGCACACCGACGACGTGCTCGCCGAACTGTCCTACTCGCCCGAGCGGATCGCCGAGCTGCGGGAGAGCGGGGTCGTGGCATGACGCCGCCGGTGTGCTCCCTCTACGTACCCGGCGATCGTCCGGAGCGGTTCGGCAAGGCCGCGGCCAGCGGCGCCGACGTGGTGATCCTCGACCTGGAGGACGCGGTCGGCGCGGAGCACAAGGACGTCGCGCGCGAGCACGTCCGCGCGCACCTGGCCGAGCGCAGGCCGGGTCCGGAGCTGCACGTGCGGATCAACGATCCCGCCACGGAACGCGGTCGCGCGGACCTCGCCGCGCTCGCCGAGTGCCCGGGCCTGGACGCGGTGCGGGTCCCGAAGATCCACGGCGCCCGGGACCTCGCCGTCGTCGACGAGGCCTTCGGCACCCGGCCGACACCGGTGCAGGCGCTGCTGGAATCCGCGCGCGGCCTCGCCGACGCGGCGGCGATCTGCGCGCACCCCAGGGTCGCCGGGGTCGGGCTGGGCGAGCAGGACCTCGCGGCGGAGCTGTCCATCACCGACGAACGCGCCTTCGACCACCTCCGGCTCCAGCTGGTGCTGGCCGCCGCGGCGGCCGGCCTGCCCCCGGTGGCGATGTCGGTGCACGCGGACGTCCACGACGAGGCGGGTCTGCGGGCGTCCTGCGCGCACGGCAGATCCCTCGGCATGTTCGGGCGTGCCGCCATCCACCCCCGGCAGGTCCCCGTCATCCGGGACGCGTTCCGGCCGACGCCCGAGGAGGTCGCCCGCGCCGGTGAGGTCGTCGCGGCGGCCGAGCACCACGGCGGCGAGGGCGCGCTGGCGCTGCCCGACGGCCGGTTCGTCGACGCGCCCGTCATCGCCAAGGCCCGCAGCGTTCTCGCGCTGGCGGACCGGCTCGGCGAACGCGGCTGAGAAGCCGGAGCCGGCCACCGAAGTCCGGCGCCGCCGTCGCAGGTCCCGACGACGCGCCCGTCCGATCAGCTCACCTTCCCGGTGACCCGCAACGATTCGAAGGAGCTCGTCGTGGGCGTAGCAGTGTGGGCACTCATCACCTACATCGCGATCATCGTCGTCTGGAACACCGTCCTGAAGCGCAACATCGGCGAAGCGATGCTCGTCGGATTCGTCGCCGTGTGCCTGTTCGGCGGTGGTGACGCGCTGGAACTCGCTCGCGCGGGGCTGGACGAAGCGCTCTCCGAGGAGGTCGTGTTCGCCGCGCTGGCGTTCGTGTTCATGGGCTACCTGATGACCGAGCTCGGCCTCATCGACCGGCAGGTCACGTTGCTCAACTCCGTGTTCGGCAGGCTCCGGGGAGGTTCCGCGTACGTGTCGACCTCGGCGGCGGCCCTGCTCGGCGGGCCCGCCGGGTCCGGTTCCGGCATCGCCGCCTCCGTCGGCTCGGTGACGATCCCGTGGATGATCCGGTCGCGCTGGCGGCCCGACCTGGCGGCGTCGCTGGTGGCGGGCAACGCCGGGCTGGGGATCTCCATCCCGCCGAGCTCGTCGATGTTCCTGCTGCTGGGCTCGGCGGCGGTGGCGCCGGTGCTCAGCGCGGACCAGCTCATCGTCGCGGCGTTCGCCGGTGGGCTGTGGACGGTGCTGTACCGGTTCGTCGTGGTGTTCAGCTGGGTCCGCCGGTTCCGGATCGAGAAGATCTCCGGGGAGGACATCGCGCCGCTGCGGATCGCGTTGCAGCAGGGGTTCGGCTCGCTGCTGGTGTACGCGGGCATCGCGATCCCGGTCGTGCTGACGCTCGATGTCGGCGTCCGGTTCCTGGAATCCCGCGTCGGCGACGCGGCGGACGACATCAGCGTCATCGTGTGGATCCCGGTGCTGACCATCCTCGCGACGCTGCTCGTGGCGTGGCGGCGGCTGCCTCGCACGGGACGCGAGTGGAGCATGTACCTCGGGAACATGGCCTCGCGCTACGCCGTCATCGGCGCCACCCTGCTGTTCGCCTTCGCGGCGGCGGCGAGCCTGGGCGAGCTGGGACTGGTCGCGCAGCTCACCGCGATCATGGAAGGCTTCGAGGCTCCGCTGTGGATCGTCGCCTCGGTGGTCGGGCTGCTGCTGGTGGTGATCGCGGCGCCGCTGACCGGAACCGCCACCATCGCCGCGGTCGGCGGCGTCGCCTTCAGCGCCCTGACCGCCGCCGGAGCACCCCCGGCCGCCGCGGCCACCGCCATCCTCATCTTCGCCTCGACCGAGGGTGCTTCCCCGCCCGGTGCCGCACCGATCTACATCGCCACCGGCATCGCAGGCGTCGACCCGTCCCGCACGTTCCTGCGGCTCATCCTCTGGTTCGTGCTGCCGATCCTCGCCATCGGAGTGCTCGTCGCGACCGGCCTGCTCCCCGTTCCCGCCTGAGCGAAAGGGAAACCATGTCGCCCGAATCCCACCAGCCCCGCACCGCCCGCGTCCTCGCGCAGCGGATCAGCATGCCGGTGTTCAAGGTCTGCCTCGTCGTGTTCCTGGTGCTCGGCGTCGCGCTGGTGCTCGTCCAAGCCGTCGGCATCATGGTCGGGAACGCCGCGCTGGTGTCCGGCGCGGTCGACGTGCTGGGCGCGCCGACGACGATCGCGGCCGGGGTCACCGGGCTGCTCGGGTTCGCGATGTCCTACGTGTTCCCGTGGAAATCCGGCGAGGACTGAGGCGGTGGGGCCCGCGCCCCCCGGGGGGGGGGGGGGGGGGGCGGGGGGGATCGGCGGGGGGGAACGCCGGCGGTGTGCCCCCCCGGGGGCGGGGGGGGGGGCCCCCGGGGGGCCCGGGGGGGGGCAAGTGCCCCCCCACGGGGGTGGGGTGGGCGCCGGCGGGGGGGGGGGGGGGGGCGGGCGCCGACTCCGTGGCCGGGCCGCTGCCCCGCGCGGGGGCGACCGCGGAGGTCAACGACCGGGTGCGCGGGACGGGCTCCTACGACAC
>NZ_JAIUKB010000095.1:0-61361 GCF_020176785.1 Saccharopolyspora sp. 6V
ATCGTCAGGTGGGCGTGCGGGGTCGCCGTCCTGACGTCAATCAAGATCAACTAAGGGGGTTTCGCGGGGGCGCCCCCCCCCCCGGCCCGGGGGGGGGGGGGGGGGGGGGGGGGGGGGGGGGGGGGGGGGGCGCCCCCCCCGCGCCGAGGAGGGAATCCGATGCCCCGCCCCTTGCAGTTCTCCGCGTTCGTCATGAACACGACCTCGCACATCACCCACGGCGCGTGGCGGTTGCCCGAGGCGCGGCAGACCGACTTCAACGACCTGGACCTGTGGGTGTCGCTCGCGCGGGAGCTGGAGCGGGGGAAGTTCGACTTCATCTTCTTCGCCGACGTGGTGGGTCTGTACGGCGACCACCGCTCGTCGTGGGAGAAGTACGTGGAGTCCGGGTTGCAGATCCCCAGCAACGACCCGTCGGTGATCGCCTCGGCGATCGCGCACGCCACCTCGGAGCTGGGGATCGCGATCACCAGTTCGGTGTTGCAGGAGCACCCGTTCAACTTCGCCCGCAAGATCTCCACGCTGGATCACGCCTCGCGCGGCCGGATCGCCTGGAACATCGTCACCAGCCTGTCGCCGAACGCGTGGCGCAACTTCGGCTACGCCGACATCACCCCGCACGAGGAGCGGTACGCGTGGGCCGACGAGTACGTGGACGTGGTGTACAAGCTGTGGGAGGGCTCCTGGGACGACGGGGCGCTGCCGCAGGACAAGGCGTCCGGGGTGCACGGCGACTTCAGCCGGATTCACAAGATCCACCACGAGGGTGCCCGGTACCGCGTCGAAGGACCGCACCTGGTGGCGCCGTCGCCGCAGCGCACCCCGCTGCTGTTCCAGGCGGGCTCGTCCCCCACCGGCCGCCGGTTCGCGGCCCGCAACGCGGAGGCCCAGTTCATCCAGTCGCCCAGCCCGGCGGATGCGAAGGCGCTGGTGGACGACACCCGGCGGCTCGTGGCCGAAGCCGGCCGCCGGCCGGGTGACCTGCGGTTCTTCCAGGGCCTGTCGTTCGTCATCGGCAGCACCGAGGCCGAGGCGCGGCTGCGCGCCGACGAGCTGGACGAGTACCTCGACGACGACGCGATCATCGCGCACGCGGCGGGCGGCATCGGCGTGGACCTCGGGCACTACGACCTGGACACCCCGATCGGCGACATCGAGTCGGAGGGGTCCCGCAGCCACCTGCTGTGGTTGCGGGAGGCCGTGCCGGACCGGGAGCCGACGGTCCGCGACCTCGCGCGGCTGCGCACCCGGAACAGCCGCGTCGTCGGCACCCCCGAGCAGATCGCCGACCGGCTCGACGAGTGGCGGGCCGCCGGGGTCGACGGCATCAACGTCATGAACTACACGATCCCCGGCAGCTACCTGGAGTTCATCGAGCACGTCACGCCGGTGCTGCGGGACCGCGGGCTGGCGCAACGGGAGTACGCCCCCGGCACCACCCGCCGCAAGATCACCGGTGCCGACCTGCTCGACGAGCACCACCCGGCCGCCGCCTACCGGGGCGCGTTCTCCTGACCGCCCGCACGCACCGCATTCCCCGCCGCAGCGCGGCAGACCCTTCGAACGGTGAGGAGCCGAAGTGACCGCCGAAACCACGATCGCCGCGCCCGCGGACCCGGTGCTGCCGGGTTCCCCCGAACTCGCCGCGCTGATCGCCGAGATCGCCGCCGGGGCCGAGGAGCGCGCGGCCAAGGACCGCAACGCGCACGAGCAGATCGACTGGATCCGCCGGGCGCGCCTCGGCGCGATCACCCTGCCCGCGTCCGAAGGCGGCCCCGGTGCCTCGGTGCGGCAGCTGCTGTCGGTGGTGATCGACCTGGCCGAGGCCGATCCGAACGTGGCGCACGCGCTGCGAGCGCACTTCTGGCAGGTCAACGAGCTGCTGCGCGCGCTGCCTCCCGGCCCGCGCAGGCAGCACTGGCTCGACGAGGTCCGCGCCGGGAAGCTGTTCGGCAACGCCAACAGCGAACGCGGCGGGCAGGCGGCCGGGGCGTTCTC
This sequence comes from Saccharopolyspora sp. 6V, assembly GCF_020176785.1. NCBI lineage: Bacteria > Bacillati > Actinomycetota > Actinomycetes > Pseudonocardiales > Pseudonocardiaceae > Saccharopolyspora > Saccharopolyspora sp. 6V. The sequence continues at coordinate 1,999 of NZ_JAIUKB010000095.1, forward strand.
CTTCGCCACCGGGCTCACCCGCACCGGGGACGGATTCCGGCTCAACGGCGAGAAGTTCTACTCCACCGGCACCCTGTTCGCCGACCACATAGGGGTGTCCGCGCAGCTCGACGAGAACTCGGTCGCGGCCGTGCTGGTCCCGGTGGGCCGCGAGGGGGTGACCGTCCTGGACGACTGGGACGGCATCGGGCAGACCCGCACCGGCACCGGCACCGGCACCACCGTCTTCGACGACGTGCGCATCGAGGAGCACGAGGTGATCGACGTGCGGGTCACCGACGGTTCGCCGCGGCCGACGAGCGATGTGGCGCAGCTGCAGCTGTACCTGCAGGCGATCATCGCGGGCGTCCTGCGCAGCGTGGCCACCGACGCCGCCGCGCTGATCCGCGGCCGTTCCCGCTCGTTCCAGCACGCGCCGACCGCCTCGCCCGCCGACGACCCGATCCTGCACGCCGAGGTCGGCCGGATCAGCAGCGCCGCCTACGTCGCCGAGGCCGCGGTGCTCGCCGCCGCCGACGAGATCGACGCCGCCTACCGCAGCGAACGGCTCGGCTCGCCCGACCCGGCGCTGTTCGCGGCGGCCTCGCTGGCCGCGTCCAAGGTGAAGGTGCACGTGGACGCCATCGCGCTGCGCGCGGCGACCGACCTGTTCGAGGTCGGCGGCGCGTCGGCGGCGAGCCGCTCGCGGAACCTGGACCGGCACTGGCGCAACATCCGCACCCTCACGCTGCACAACCCGACCGCCTACAAGGCGGCCGTGGTCGGCGACGTGACCGTCAACGCCACCCCGCTCCCCGTCAACGGCTACTTCTGATCCCACCAGGTGAACGGCCCACCGGCCCCGCCACGCTGGGCGGATGGGCCGTTCGCCCCTGCCGCGGTTCTCACCTGGCGGAACGGAGTCGTGCCGGTGCGGTAGTTTTCGCCCGTGCCCGGCAACCCGACCGCTCCGCCTGAGGTCACCTACGTGACCGTCGCGCTCGCCTGCCGCCTGCCGCTGGTGCGGGTGCTGTGTCGCGGTTCGTCCCCGCTCCGCTGACGAATCCGCCGACCGCACGGCGCCACCGGGCCGTTCGCCCGGGTGCCGTCCTCCCGTTCCCGAGGACCCCATGCCCGCAGCACTGCACGCGCTCCCCCCTGCCCGCGACACCGGTCCGACCGTCATCGCCCCCGGGCTGCGGATCGTGGACGCGCCCGCGGCCGCGGTGCTGCGGGTCGCGCGGCGCGAGGGGCCGGTGTTCCGCGACGTCGCCGCCACCCGCACCGGGCTCAGCGCGCCCACGGTGAACCGGCACGTCGCCGCGCTGATCGAAGCCGGGTTGCTGCGGGAGCGCACCGACCTCGCCCCGGCCGGAGCGGTCGGGCGGCCGCGCCTGCCGTTCGAGCTGCGCCGCGAACCGCACCTCACCGCGGGAGTCCACATCGGATTCCGCACCACCACGATCACCGCGCACGACCTGCACGGGCGGGTGCTCGGCGGGATCCGGGCGCACACCGGCGGCGGGGACGCCGGCGAGGTGCTGCGCGCGATCGGCTCGCGGGTGCACCGGTTCCTCGCACGCTGGCCCGGCCGGACCCCGCTGTGGGCCGGGGTCGCCCTCGGCGGCCGGGTCGACGACCTGGGCCGCGTCGACCACCCGCTGCTGGGCTGGCGGGCCGCCCCGGTCGGCGAGCTGATCGGCGAGCAGCTGGGCCTGCCGGTCTCGGTGGCGCCGCACGTGGAATCGATGGCCGCGGCCGAGCTGTCGTTCGGCCCGGCTGACGACCCGCACGGCAGCACGCTGTACTGCTACGCCCGCGAGATGATCGGGGTGGCGCTGACCATCGGCGGAGCCGTGCACAACCCCAGCACCGGCCCCGGCGGGCTCGGCCACCTGCCGTCCGGTCCGACCGAGCTGCTGGACCCGCGCGGCACCGGCAGGCTGTCCGACGCGGTGAGCGACACGGCGCTGGTCGCGGCGGCAGGCGCGCACGGGCTGGAGGTGCGCAGCACCGCCGCTCTCGCCGAGCTGGCCGCGGGCGGGGACCCGCTCGCGACGTCCCTGCTGCGGGAACGCGCCCGGGTGCTGGGTCGCGCCCTCGGGCACATCGCGGACGTGGTCAACCCCGATCGGATCGTGCTCGGCGGCCAGGCGTTCACCGAGCACCGGGCGGCGCTGCGCGACGTGGCGGGCGCGGTGGCGGAGCACTCCGCGGTGCCGCGCGACCTGCGGCTCACCGCCGCCGGGGACGGCATCCAGCAGCAGGCGGCGGCCGCGGTGTCGCTGGACGTGCTCTACGCGGACCCGCTCGGCGCGCTGCGCCACCACGCCCGCGCGACTAGTGGGCGCGGATCAGGCCGCCGTCGCAGCGCAGCTGCGCACCGGTGATGTAGGAGGCCGGGGCGCTCGCGAGGAACACCACGGCGGCCGCGTACTCCTCGGGCGTGCCGAACCGGCCTGCCGGGATGTCGGCGCGGGAGGCGTCGCGGACCGCGTCCGGGGCGACCCCGCGGTGCGCGGCCATCGCCTCGTTGATCGAGGTCAGCCGCTCGGTCTCGATCCGGCCGGGCAGCACCAGGTTGACGGTGACGCCGTCGGCGGCGACCTCGGTCGCCAGCGTCTTCAGGTATCCGGCGAGGGCGGCACGGCCCACGTTGGAGGCGGCGAGCCCGTTGATGGGCTGCTGCACGCCGCTGGAGCCGATGGCGACGATCCGGCCCCAGCCGCGCTCCCGCATACCCGGCAGGACCTGCTCGACCAGCCGGACGTGCGGGGTGAGCAACCGGTGCACGGCCTGCTCGGCGTCCTCGGCGGTCATCTCGGCGGCGGTGCCGGGGGCGGGACCGCCGCCGTTGAGCACCAGCACGTCGACCGGCCCGAACGCCCCGGTGGCGGCGTCGACGAGGCTGCGCGGCCCGTCCGGGTCGAGCAGGTCCACGCCGACGCCGACCGCCGACGGGAGCTCCGCCGCCAGTTCCGCGGCGAGCTCGGCCCGCCGCCCGCCGAACGCGACGTGCGCGCCCTCGCCCGCGAGCCCGCGCACGACGGCCGCGCCCAGCCCGGAGGTCGCGCCCGGCACCACCGCGACTCGCCCGCTCAACCCGAGATCCATGCGTCCTCCTCGATTCCCGCCCGCTCCGACCAGGTGAGCGGCCCGTCCGCCCACTGTGACCGGTCGAACGGGCCGCTCCCCCGCGGGGGTCAGGCGTGCTGCGGGAGCAGGCGGGCGGCGTTCCCGCGGTCCACGGCGGCGTGGTCGATCACCGGTGACGCGTCGAGTCGTTCGGTCATGACCGTGGCGATGTCGGCGGGCGCGTAGGGGAAATCGCTGCCGAACAGGATGCGCTCGGGGTCGGCGAACGCGGTCAGCCCGGGCAGCGCGTACGGCGAGGCGGACAGCGCGGTGTCGAAGTAGCAGCGGCGCAGGTCGGCGATCAGGTCCGCGGTGCTCCGCTCGCCCCCGGCCATCTCCAGGCAGGCCGCGATGCGCTCCACCGCGTAGGGCAGGAAGCCGCCCGCGTGCGACAGGATGACCTTCAGATCGGGGTGGCGGTGCAGCGTGCCGCTCGCGGCGAGCTTCGCCGCGGCGCGGGTGGTGTCGAGCAGGAAGTCCGCGGCGAACGGCGGGATTCCGGGCACCGGATCGGCCGGCAGCGCCGAGGGGTGCACGAACACGACGGCGCCGCGCCTGCCGAGTTCGGCCAGCAGCGGTTCGAACGCCTCGTCCCCGAGGTAGGTGCCGCCGCTGTTGGCCAGCAGCACGACCCCGTCGGCGCCCAGTTCGTCGAGCGCGTGCTCGGCTTCGGCCAGCGCCCCGTCCACGTCGGGCAGCGTGAGCGTCGCCCAGAACCCGAACCGGCCGGGGTGGTCGCGGACGAGCTCGGCGCAGTGCTCGTTGAGGGCGCGCGCCAGGTCGCGCCCTTCCTGCCCGGGCCACGGTTCGACGCCGGGGGTGGTGACGGACAGGATCGCGGTGCTGATCCCGTTGCGGTCCATCAGGTCCAGCGAGGCCTGCGGGCTCCAGTCCGGCAGGTGCCTGCCGCCCGCCGCGTCGGAGCCGACGCGCTGCAGGGCTTCCCGGTAGACGGGCGGCACGACGTGGTGGTGGACGTCGATGCGTTGTGCCGTGGACATGACCGCCTCCTATTACTTAGCTTGCTAACCAACGGCTACGCTAGCACCCATGAGCGGACCCGCCCAGGAACCGGACTCCAGCCCCGACGAACCCGGCCCCGACGAACCGGGCCTCAACGATCCCGGGGTCGACGAGCTGGCGCAGGCCGCCGACGCGCTGTTCCTCGCGATGCGCCGGGCCAGGGCCGCGCACGCGGCGGGCGTCGAAGGGCTGTCGCTGGCCCAGCTGGCCCTGGTGCTGCCGCTGGCGACCGGCGCCGAACTCCCGGTGAGCGACCTGGCCGCGGCGGCGGGCGTCACCCTGCCCACCGCGACCCGGATGCTGAACCAGCTGGAGGGCAAGCGGCTGGTGGCGCGGCGGCGCAGCCCCGAGGACGAGCGCCGCGTGCTGATCAGCCTGACCGAGCGCGGCACCACGGCCTTGCACCGCCTGCGCGAGCAGCGCCGCCGCGAGCAGGCCCGCGGCTACGCCGCGTTCACCCCCGAGGAGCGGCTGCACCTGGCCGCCCAGCTGGAACGCCTCACCGAGATCATCAACTCCGGCTACCGGGAGCAGCTCGACTGATCCGCTGTGGACCCGGGCCCGGCCGGACGGCGATGATCGGGCCCACCGGCGACCTCGGGGAGGAACCACCGTGTCCGAAGAGACCGCGCAGGCCGGGTTCGGCCGCGACCGCCAGTCCGCGATCTACGGTGCGGGCGTGTCGGGCCGCAGGCCGCGGGTGCCCACCGACCACCGGGAGCTGGAGCGGCGCGCGCGACGCGCCTGCTCGCCGCGCGCCTGGGCGTACGTGGCGGGCGGTGCGGGCGCAGAGGCGACGATGCGGGCCAACCGAGCGGCGTTCGACCGCCGGTCGATCGTGCCGCGGACGCTGCGCGACGTGTCCCGGCGGGACCTGGGCGTCGAGCTGTTCGGCCGCCGCATCCCGGCCCCGGTGCTGTTCGCGCCCGTGGGCGCCGTCGAACTCGTCCACCCCGAAGCGGACCTGGCCGTGGCGCGGGCCGCCGCCGAGCTCGGGTTGCCGTACGTGTTCTCCAACCAGGCCTGCGTGCCGATGGAGGACTGCGCGGCCACGATGGGCGACGCGCCGCGCTGGTTCCAGCTGTACTGGAGCACCGACGAGGAACTCGTGGACAGCCTGCTCGCCCGCGCCGAGCGCAGCGGCGCGGAGGCCGTGGTGGTCACGCTCGACACGACCATGCTGGGCTGGCGCCCGCGGGACCTGGACCTGGGTTCGCTGCCGTTCGCGCGCGGCGAGGGCATCGCGCAGTACACCTCGGATCCGCGCTTCCGGGAGATGGTGCGGGAACGGGTGGCGCGCGGCTCCGGCGGCGAGGACGTGCGGATCACGTTCGCCGCGGTGCGGGCGCTGCTGTCGATGAGCCGCCGGTTCCCCGGTCCGCTGCTGCGGAACCTGCGCTCCCCGGAGCCGCGGGAGGCGGTGCGCACCTTCCTGGACACCTACTCGCGGCCGTCGTTGACCTGGGCCGACCTGGCCTCGCTGCGGGAGCGCACGAAGCTGCCGATCGTGCTCAAGGGCGTGCTGCACCCGGACGACGCCCGCCGGGCGGTGGACGCCGGGGTGGACGGCGTCGTCGTGTCGAACCACGGCGGGCGCCAGGTCGACGGATCGGTGGCCGCGCTGGACGCGCTGGCGGAGATCGCTCCGGTCGTCGGCGCGGAGCTGACCGTGCTGTTCGACAGCGGGATCCGCTCCGGCGGCGACGTGGTCAAGGCGCTCGCGCTGGGCGCGGACGCGGTCTGCGTCGGCCGCCCCTACGTGCACGGGCTGGGGCTGGCGGGGGCGGCGGGAGACCCGGACGCGGTCGCCGACGTCGTCGCCGAACTGGACCTCACCCTGGGCCTCACCGGCCACGCCTCCCCCGCCGAGCTGACCCCGAACGTCCTCCGCGGCTGATCTGCCTCTGAGCGGGGAATGGCGACAGCCGGTTCCACGCGAGCACGTCCATGCGGCGGACCAGCGCGAAAGCGGGCACGAACGTGAGGTCGTCGAGCGGCCGCCGGAATGCCCCTACCGGCGCGCGAGGAGGCCGGAAGCGGTCACCGCCGTGGTGCGGCGGACCAGGTCGGTGAAGTCCAGGCGCATCGCGGCCAGCGAGGGGTCCGAGTCGTAGACGGCCACCATCTCCGGGGACGGGCGGCTGCACTGCCATGCGGTCATGGCCGTCAGCAGAGCGGTCTCGGCCAGCGCCCCGGCATCGGCGTCGGTCAATTCGGGGAGGTGCCGCCGGACGAGCCCGACCAGTGCGCGGAGCGACTGCTGGGCCCTGCGCTTGTGCCGGATGCCGACGTCGGTGGAGATGTTCTGCTCCAGCACCGCACCCTGCGCGCTGAACAGGTCGCACAGCACCGGGCGCTTCGCCATCGAGGTGGCCCAGAGGTCGGCCAGGTGGTCCCCGCGCTCTCGCGGCGTGCCCTGGTCGCGGTGCGGCACCTGCTCCAGTTCGGCGATCCAGTCCGCGATCTCCACGTCGAGCAGATCGAGCAGGACCGCCTCGCGCGATTCGAAGTACCGCAGCACGTTCGCCTTGGCCAGGCCGACCCGGCGGCTCAGCTCGTTCAGGCTCAGCCTGGCGACCGGCATCTCCGCGAGCATCGCGGCCGCGGTGTCGAGGATCTGCCGCCGCCGCTGGGTTCGCTGTTCATCGGTGCGGGCGCGCTGGAAGCTCACGCGCACATGTTACATACCGCCGGTACGTTGATAAGATACCACCGGTCCTTTATGCTGAGGTCGACGAAAGACCAGCGGCGCGCGAAGGAGTTCGGGATGTACCAAGTTCCTGACCAGCAGGGGAAGCTCGCCGTGGTGACCGGCGCCAACAGCGGCACGGGCGAGGAGGCCGCCGCGCGCCTCGCAGGTGCCGGAGCAGAGGTCATCCTCGCGGTGCGCACCCCGGCCAAAGGCGAACAGGCGAAGACCGAGATCCGCGCCGCACACCCCGGCGCCCGCGTGCAGGTCCGCCGCCTCGACCTGGCGGACCTGTCCTCGGTGCAGGACTTCGCGGAAAGCCTCGTGGCAGCAGGAAGGCCGCTGGACCTGCTGCTCAACAACGCCGGAGTGATGAACGTGCCCCAGCGCACCGTGACCGCCGATGGCTTCGAACTTCAGCTGGGCAGCAACTTCCTCGGGCCGTTCGCCCTCACCAACCGGCTGCTGCCCGCGCTGCTCGCAGCCCCCGCACCACGGGTGGTCACGATGAGCAGCGGCACCGCCAACCGGGCGCGCATCGACTTCGCCGATCTGCAGTCCACCCGCGCTTACAGCCCGACCCGCGCCTACGCGCAGTCCAAGCTGGCCGACATGCTGCTGATGGTGCACCTGGCCGAGCTCGCAGCCAGGCGCGGTTGGTCCTTGCTGTCGACCGGCGCGCACCCCGGCTACACCCGCACCAACCTGACGACCTCCGGGCCCACCCTCAACGGCGGCAGGCCCGGTCTGCTGGAATCGATCCTGTACAAGATCGTGCCCTCGCAGGGCCCAGCACAGGGCACGGAACCCCTGTTGTTCGCGGCGACGAGTCGCGCCGCCACCGCGGGCGGCTACTACGGCCCGCGATGGGGCTTGGTCGGCCCGGCCAAGCAGGTCGCACTTCCGCGATCGGGGCGGGACGCGGCCCTCGCGGCACGCCTGTGGGCTGAGGCCGAACGCCTCACCGGAGTGACCGTCCCCGCCTGAGGGCCGCGATCGACCGGCGACCGCCGCTCACCGCCGAGCTCATGCGGCGCCGCCTTCGGTCCGCAAGGATTCGGCGATCTTCTCGCCGACGAGGACGGCGGTCAGGTGCGGGTTGGCGCGCGGCAGCCACGGGAACACGCTCGCGTCGGCGACCCGCAGTCCGTCGACGCCGAGCATCCGCCCGTGCGGGTCGACGACGGTGTCCGGCCGGTCCGGGTCGCCCATCCGGCAGGTGCCCGCGGCGTGCGCGGTGTCGGAGACGTTGGCGAGCGCGAAATCGGCGAACTCCCGGTCGTCCATGTCGGTCGCGGGATCGACCATGCCCGCGCCGAGCCCCATCGCCGCGCTGATCTTCCGCAGTTCCGGTTGCGCCGCGAAGGCGCGCAGCTCGTCCACCACCACGCGCAGCCGCCGCAGGTCCCGCTCATCGGAGAGCAGATCGAACGCCACGTCCGGGTCCGCGGCCGGGTCGGTGCCGGTGATGCGGACCCGCCCGGTCGAGTGCACCCGGTTGTTCCAGCCGAGGACGCCCGCGACGGGGACGCCGATGCCGAGCGCGCCGGGCGCCGCGAGCATCCCGTCGTTGATCTCGTCGCCGACGCCGGTGGTGAACCGCAGGCACAGCTGCCCGCGTTCGGGCAGGCCGCCGTAGTCCGGTGGTTCGTGCAGCGCGAGCGCCAGCAGGATCGCCGGGTGGTCCTGCAACCCGTCTCCCACCGGCAGGTCGGCGACCGGCCGGATGCCGAGCTCGCGCAGCTCCGCGGCGGGCCCGATGCCGGAGCGCTGCAGGATCGCCGGGGTGTGCACGGCACCGGCGGCGAGCACGGTCTCGGCGGCGCGGTACTCCACCGGCTCACCACCGATGATCGCCCGCACCCCGATGGCGCGGTTCCCGGCGAACCGGATGCGGTCGACGAGCGCGCCGCCGATGACGTGCAGCTCGGCCCGGTCCCGGTTCGGTTCGAGGTAGCCGTCGTTGGTGGACACGCGCCGGTCGCCGATCGCGTTGAACGCGTACGGCGACACCCCGGTCGAGCCGGGTGCGTTGTGGTCCGGCGCCCACGGGTGGCCGCGCCGCTCCGCGATCCGGTCCAGGGCGGCTTCGACGGTGGCGAAGTCCTCCCGCCGCGGCCGGCGCACCGGGATGGGGCCGCCGGAGCCGTGGTAGGGCCGGTCGGCGAAGTCGTGGTCGTCCTCCAGCCGGTTCAGCAGCGGCAGCACGTCCTGGTATCCCCAGCCGGCGCACCCCTGCGCGGCCCAGCCGTCGAGGTCCTCGACGGTCGGCCGGATCGCGAACAGCCCGTTGACCGCGGAGCTGCCACCGACGCCCCGGCCCCGCACGTAGCGCGCGGGCCCTTGCGCGGCGGACCGGGACGCGCGCAGCTCGGGGAACGTGTGGGTGGCCGCCAGCTGCTCCACCAGCTTGATCTTGCCGGGTTCGACGCCGCGGATCTCGGGTGGCGTGTCGGCGGAGCGGTAGTCGGGGCCCGCTTCGAGGAGCAGCACGCGCCGTCCGTCGTCCTCGGCGAGCCTCGCGGCCACCGCCGCCCCCGCGGACCCTGCTCCGATGATGATCGCGTCGTACATCGCCCCTCCTCCGCCGACGCCCGCGCGGACGCCGGTTCTCGATCTCCCCGGTGGCAGGAGAAACCATGCCGCCACGGCACGCGCAACGGACTGTGCGCCAGCTCACCGATTTCAGCTTCCGCCGCAGGTGAACGGCGCACCGGAACGCGGCATCCGGACGAACGGGACATCGGCCGGCCGCGGCAGGCCTGGGCGGCGGGACTCGGCCGCCGCGACCGGGAAGCGCGTCGGCCGCCGCGGAAAGGTCGGACCAAATCGTTGACAGGTCTCCTGGTCACGCTTAACGTACCCGGCATTGGTCCTACCAAAGGAGGTGTCCAGTGGGTGTCGATCTCTCGTTCCTGGTGCGCAGCCTGGCCGAGCAGGCCACTCCCGAACCGGGCACGGACCTGCTCCGGCTGCCGACCGAGCGGGAGCTGGTCTCGTCGCTGGACATCAGCCGGGGCGCGCTGCGCGAGCAGCTGTCGATGCTGGAGATGCTGGGTTTCCTGACCCGCACCCAGGGCCGCGGCTCCTACCTCGGCGTCCCGGACGCCGGTTTCATCCAGCTGTACTTCGACCTGTCGAACGAACTCGGCCAGCTCGGCGGCGGCCAGTTCCGCTCCGCCCGCGAGATGCTGGAGATCAGCATGTCCGAGGCGGCGGCGCGGCTGGCGACCGCCGACGACGTCGAGGTGCTGCGCGACCTGGTCGACGAGATGGTGCGCGCGAGCGCGGCGGGCGAGGACGACCGCGCGCTGGAGGCGGACCTGGACTTCCACCGCCGCCTGTTCACCATCGTCGACAACCCCATCTTCACCTTGCTGCACGACGGGCTGAGCCACGTGCTGCGCGACGAGGTGGTGGACCGCCGCCGGGTCGCCGTCGCACGCGCTCCCCTGGCGCCGGGCGAAGAACGGGTCATCGACACCGTCCACTACGGAATCGTCGACGCCGTCGAGAACCGCGACGGCGAAGCGGCGCGGGCCGCGATGCGCCACCACTTCGAGGTCTGGTCCTCGCTGACCGGCGAGAGCTGACCGCACCAGCCACCCCTGGGCCGGAGCCGATCACCCGGCACGCCCACCCAGCACCGCACCCGAGGTCCGGGTGCCGGTGCGCGCTGCCCGATCCCGGGCCCGAGCAGGAGGTTTGTCAGATGAGTGAACCCGATGTCGTGTTCGTCGGTATCGGGGCCATCGGCCGGCACATGGCGAGCAGGCTGGTCGCCGCCGGCCGCGCGACGACCGCCGTCGACCCGGGCCCGTCCGCGCGGGAATGGGCCGCGGAGCGGGGGATTCCGGCGGTCACGTCGATCGCGGCGGCACCGCGCGCCGAGTTCGTCGTCGTGATGGTCGCGACGCCGGACCAGCTGACCGCCCTCGTCGACGAAGCGTTGCGCCGCAACGACCTCGACGGGCAGCGCTGGATCGTGATGAGCACCGTCGGCCCGGATTCGGTGCGGGAGCAGGGATCCCGGCTCGCCGCGGCCGGCGCGCTGGTGCTCGACGTGCCGGTGACCGGCGGCGTGGCGCGGGCGCGCACCGGTGAGCTGACGCTGTTCGCGGCCGGGAACCCGGCGACCGTCGCCGCCGCCCGCCCGGTGCTGGAGCGCTTCGGCGCGGTCCGCGAGGTCGGCGAGCGCATCGGCGATGGGCAGGCGATCAAGGTGGTGAACCAGCACCTGTGCTCGGTGCACATCGTCGCCGCCGCCGAAGCTCTGTCGCTGGCCGGAGAACTCGGCCTGGACCGCGAGCAGGTGCTGTCCCTGGTCGAGTCCGGCGCGGCCGGGTCGTGGATGCTCTCCGACCGCGGTCCGCGCATGCTGCGGGGCACCGACGTGGAGGTGACCAGCACCATCGGCATCTTCGTCAAGGACAGCAACCTCGTCGCCGACGCCGCCCGCCAGGCCGGGGCGGACACGCCGCTGCTGGACCTGGCCCGGGAGCGCTACGAGCGCGCCGCCGACGCCGGACTGGGTGCGCGCGACGACTCGCGGGTGATCGAGACCTACCCCGCGCCCTGACCCGTTCTTCCCCGCACCACGCGGAAATCCCTGCGTCCCCTGCGGTCGCTGCAAAGGAGCAGACCATGTCCGCTGCGCCCACCACCGGACCACCGCGCGACAACCCGGCGAAGGTGTCGGTCGCGTCGATGATCGGTACCGCGGTCGAGAGCTACGACTTCTTCATCTACGGGACCGCGTCGGCGGCCTACTTCGGGTCGGTGTTCTTCCACACCGGCAACGAACTCATCGGCGTGCTGGCCTCGTTCGCCACGCTCGCCGTCGGCTTCTTCTTCCGCCCGCTGGGCGGCTACCTCGCCGGGCACTACGGGGACCGGCTGGGCCGCAAGACGGTGCTCATGTGGTCGCTGGCGATCATGGGTCTGGGCACGGTGCTGATCGGCGTGCTGCCGACGTTCGCCGAGGTCGGAGCGCTGGCACCGGTGCTGCTGATCCTGCTGCGGATCGTGCAGGGCATCGGGTTCGGCGCCGAGTGGGGTGGCGCGGTGCTCATGTCCGTGGAGCACGCGCCCGAACGCAGGCGCGGGTTCTTCGGCGCGGTGCCGCAGATCGGCATCCCAGCGGGCCTGCTGCTGGCGAACGGCGCGTTCCTCGCCTCGGAGGCCCTGTTCGACGGCGACTGGGTGTGGCGGGTGCCGTTCCTGGTGTCGATCGTGATGGTCGGCGCGGGCATGTTCATCCGGATGAAGATCTCCGAGTCCCCCGACTTCACAGCCATGAAGGACGGCGGCGAGATCCACGCGACCCCGGCGCTGGAGGTGCTGCGCCGCGACTGGCGGGTGATCCTCAAGATCGTGGCGCTGCGGCTCGCGGAGACCGGCGGCTACTACATCACCACCAGCTTCATGCTCTCGTACGTGGTGCTGGCCGGGCTGGCGGACAAGCAGCACGTGCTGGTCGGCACCATCGTCGGTTCGGCGCTGGGCCTGCTCAGCCACCTGCTGTTCGGCGCGCTCTCGGACCGGATCGGGCGCAAACCCGTGTTCCTGCTCGGATCGGTGTTCACCATCGCCTTCGGCATCCCGATGTTCCTGCTGGTGAACACGGGCGCGGGCATCGCCGTGGTGGTGGCGGTGTCGCTGGGGCTGCTGCTGAGCCACGACCCGATCTTCGCGGTGGAATCGTCCTGGTTCTCCGAGCAGTTCCCGCGGGACGTGCGCTCGTCCGGGATCTCGCTGGGCTACAACGGCGCCTCGATGGTCGCGGGCCTGCTGCCGTTCCTGGCGACCGCGCTGTACGGCGTCGCCGGTTGGCTCGGCGCGGCGCTGCTGTTCGTGCTGCTGGGTGTCGTCTCCACCGCCGCGGCCGCGTTCACCGCGGAAACCGCTCCCGCGAAGCTGCCGGACACCGATCCGGCCCCCGGAAAGGAAGTGAGGACCGCATGACCGCACCGAGCGAGTCGCGCGCGGAAGGTCTCGCCGCGCGCGCGGATCGGGTGCGCCACGCCGCGCACCGGATGCGCCACCACATGCTGAACATGGGCGAAGTGCAGGGCCAGGGCTACGTGGGGCAGGCGCTGGGCGTCGCCGACGTGCTCGCGGTGTCCTACGTGGACCAGCTGCGGCTGCGCCCGGCCGACCCGCACTGGGCGCAGCGGGACCGGTTCCTGCTGTCCACCGGCCACTACGCGATCGCGCTGTACGCGGCGCTGGCGGAGGCCGGGGTCGTTCCGGTGGCGGAGCTGGAGACCTACGGCTCGGACGGGTCGCGGCTGCCGATGTCCGGCATGGCCTCCTACACCCCGGGCATGGAGATCTCCGGTGGGTCCCTCGGCCATGGCCTGACGGTAGCGGTGGGCATGGCGCTGGGGCTGCGGCTGCGCGGCGAATCCCCGCGGGTGTTCAACTTCCTCTCCGACGGGGAGCTCGACGAGGGCTCCACCTGGGAGGCCGCGATGGGTGCGAAGCACCACCGGCTGGGGAACCTGACCGCGATCGTCGACATGAACGCGCTGCAGGCCGACGGGAAGACCGAATCGGTGCTCAGCATCGAACCGGCCGAGGAGAAGTGGGCGGCCTGCGGCTGGTTCACCCAGCGCGTCGACGGCAACGACGTCGAAGCACTCCTGGCGGCGTTCGACGCGGCCACCGAGCAGGCCGGGCCGGAGGGCGCCCCCTCGGTGATCCTCTGCGACACGAAGATCGGCCGGGGCGTCCCACTGCTGGAATCCCGCGAGAAGGCCCACTTCATGCGGATCGACGAGCACGAGTGGCAGCTGTGCCGCGACCAGCTCACCGCCGGTTTCGAAGGAGCGAGCGCATGAGCACCCCCACCACGAAGCGCCTCACCACCTCGGCGATGATCGCCTCGTTCGCCGACCCCGGGCAGCGGACCGCGCCCGCCCCGTTCGGGCACGCGCTCGCCGCGCTCGCCGAGCAGGACCAGCGGATCGTCGGCCTCACCGCCGACCTCGGCAAGTACACCGACATGCACGTGTTCGCCGAAGCCCACCCGGACCGGTTCTTCCAGATGGGCATGGCCGAGCAGCTGCTGTTCGGCGCCGCGGCCGGCATGGCGGAGGTCGGCCTGGTGCCGTTCGCCTCCACCTACAGCGTGTTCGCGGCGCGGCGGGCGTACGACTTCCTGTGCCTGGACATCGCCGAACCGAACCTGAACGTCAACATCATCGGCGGCCTGCCCGGGCTCACCACGGGGTACGGCCCGAGCCACCAGGCGACCGAGGACGTCGCGATCTTCCGGGGCATGCCGAACCTGACCATCGTCGACCCGTGCGACTCGGTGGACATCGAGCAGGCGGTGCCGCAGCTCGCGGCCTCGGACGGACCCACGTACCTGCGGCTGCTGCGCGGGAAGGTACCGACGGTGCTCGACGAGTACGACTACGAGTTCCGGCTCGGCAAGGCATCGGTGCTGCGCGGCGGCAACGACGTCGTGTTCGTCTCCAGCGGGCTGATGACGATGCGCGCGTTGCAGGCCGCGCAGGACCTCGCCGAGCACGGCGTGGACGTGTCGGTCGTGCACAGCCCCACCATCAAGCCGTTCGACTCGGAGACCGTGCTCGCCGAGCTCGGCGGCGGCAGGCTCGTGGTCACCCTGGAGAACCACACCGTCGTCGGCGGCCTCTTCGAGACCCTCGCCGCGGAACTGGCCAAGGGCGGCGTGCAGCAGCGCGTCGTCCCCATCGCCCTCCCCGACGAATTCCTCGACGCGGGAGCCCTCCCCACCCTCCACGAACGCTACGGCCTCGCCCGCACCACCATCGTCGACAAGGTCCTCACCGAACTCGGGTGAGGCCCAGCCCGCTGAGATTCCGAGCGCCCGGCCGGTGCGGTCCGGCCGGGCGTCGGCTGGGAGGCGTGAGCGAGCCGGGCCGGGTGAACCGCCTCCGCGTGCCTCCGTTCGGGTGCGGATCTTCGATTTCGCCTCGGGGGGCAGGTTTCCGGCTGAACACTTCGTCGGGTGATGGCAGCTGATCCGGGCGACGCCGAGCCCGCACCGCGACCCCCGCAGCCGCGGGTCACCTTCGCGGCGGCCGTCCGCGGCGCCTTCCGGAAGTCCTTCCAGGCGAGGGGACGCGCCGCGCGCAGCGAGTTCTGGCTGTTCGCCCTCTTCTACGGGGCCATGACCGGCACGCCCCTGATCCTCCTGGGCGCGGCACCGGACCTGCTCTGGCAGGGGATCCTCGCCTACGCCGTCATCGCGTACGCGGGGTTGATCCCGTTCATCGCCGCCGGCATCCGGCGGCTGCACGACACGGGCCGCAGCGGTCTCTGGTGCCTGCTCCTGCCCACCTGCCTCTTCTTCGTCGTGCTGATCCTCTGGACCGAGCCGAGCCAACCGCACGCGAACCAGCACGGCCCCTGATCGCGCGAACCACCTAGCCGTCCGCGGCGTTCGACCTAGGTGATTTTCGCCGACGCGTTCCGCCCGGACCCGATGCCAGGGTCGACGTCGTGAGTGGAACGACGCTTCAGGGAACGCCGACGCGGGCGGCGCGGGCGACGGTGCTGGGCGCCGCCGGGTTGACGATCATGTCGGCGGCGCTGATCGCGCCGAGCCTGCCCGCGATGACCGGCGAGTTCGCGGGCGCCGACGTGCTGGTACGGCTGGCGTTGACGATCACGTCGCTGGCGATCGCGATCAGCGCGCCGATCTCCGGTGCGGTCGCCGACCGGCTCGGCCGCCGTCCGCTGCTGGTCGGCGCGCTGGCGCTGTACGCGGTGGCGGGCACGGCGGGCTACTTCGCGACCGGCCTGGGGCCGCTGCTGGTGACGCGGGTCCTGCTCGGGGTCGCCGTCGGCGGGCTCATGACCGCGATCAGCGCGTTGATCACCGACTGGTTCGACGGGCGGCGCCGCGCCGCGTTCCTCGGGATGCAGCAGGCGGCCGCGAGCCTCGGCGGTGTCGTCTTCCTGCCGCTTGCCGGGGTGCTGGCGGCGGTGCACTGGCGGCTGCCGTTCTGGCTCTACGCCGCCGGTGCCCTGGTGCTGCCGTTCGCGCTGCGGACGATCAGGGGGACTCCGCGCACCGCGGACCCGCCCGCCGCCGGTCGGGCGCGGAACAGCGGACGCATCGGCAGGATCTACCTGCTGGCGCTGGTGGCGACGCTCGTGTTCTACATGGCGCCGACGCAGCTGCCGTTCCTGCTGGCCGGTTTCCACCTCGGCCCTGCGGTCACCGGTGCCGTCGTCGCGTGCAGCACGCTGACCGGCGCGGTCGGGGCACTGGCCTTCCCGGTGTTGCGCGGCAGGCTCGCCCCGCGCGTGCTGACGGCGGGCAGCGTCGTCCTGCTCGGGCTGGGCTGGGTGGTGATCGGCACCGCCGGTTCCGCCGGGCCGGTCGTGCTCGGGCTGCTCGTCGGCGGCGTCGGCGTCGGGCTCGTGGTCCCCGACCTGAACCTGCGGCTCGCCGAGCTGGCGGCGCCCGCCAGGCGCGGGCGAGTGCTCAGCGGACTGGTCACCGGCATCTTCCTCGGTCAGTTCCTGTCGCCGCTGGCCGCGCAACCGCTCATCGAGGTGGCCGGGATCTCCGGCGCCTTCACCTGGACCGGCGCGGCGTTGGCCGCGGCCGGGTGCACCGCGACGGCGCTGCACCGGAACGAGAGGACATCCTGATGATCTACCACGGAAACCGGTTCACCTTCCGGGCCGACGCGGACCCGGAACGCGTCGAGGAGGCCCTGGAGAGCCTGCGCGAGCAGGGCCGGGCCATCCCGGCGGTGCGGTCCTTCGTCGTCGGCCCGGACCACGGTGGCGACTACGACTACGGCGCCGTCTTCGTGCTGGCCGATCTGGACGGCTACCAGGAGTACCTGGTGCACCCGGCACACCTCGCCACCGACCGCGTCGGGTTGCCGCTGGTGGACAGGTTCGCCTCGTTCGACATCACCGACGACCCGGACCTCGGGCTCGCCGAGAGGATCGCGGAGCTGCACCGGCGGCGGTACGACGGCATGCCGGACATCGCCGCGCTCGTCTCCGGCCTCGGCGAGTACCGCGGCAGCGCCGCCCCCGGCCCGCACGGCGAGCGGGTCAGGGAGTGACGCCGGGGAGGTCGCGGAGCTGCCGGCGCGAGGTGACGCCGAGCTTGCGGAAGATGTTGCGCAGGTGGGCGTCGACCGTTCGCGGGCTCAGGAACAGCCGTTCCGCGACCTCCTTCGACGTCGCACCCGTCGCCACCTGCCGCGCGATGTGCCGTTCCTGGAGGGTGAGTTCCGCGGCGGCGGACGCGGGGCGGCTGGTCACCCGTCCGCCGGCCGCGCGCAGCTCATCGGCGGCGCGGTCGGCAAAGGCGGTCATCCCGAGGTCGGCGAGTTCCCGGTGCGCGGCGCGCAGGGTCTCCCGGGCGTCGAGCCCGCGGTTCCGCCTGCGCAGCCATTCCCCGTACAGCAGCCGGGTCCGCGCCCGGTGCGGGGCCGCCGGGGAACCGTCGAGGTGGTCGAGGGCTTCCCGGTAGTCGTCCTCGTCCCCGCTGATCAGCGCGCGGGCGCAGGCGGC
The DNA here is from genome assembly GCF_020176785.1 of Saccharopolyspora sp. 6V. Lineage (NCBI taxonomy): Bacteria > Bacillati > Actinomycetota > Actinomycetes > Pseudonocardiales > Pseudonocardiaceae > Saccharopolyspora > Saccharopolyspora sp. 6V. Next base: position 19,361 of record NZ_JAIUKB010000095.1, read on the forward strand.
CACGCCGAGGCCCCACGCCGAGCCACCGGCCCGGGTGCGTTCGGCGAGCGAGTCGGCGGCGGCTTCGGCGGCGGCCCGCGCACCGCAGCGGGAGGCGGCCTCGACCAGTTCGGGCAGCGCGATCCCGGCGAGGAACAGGTCGCCGGGCGCCGTCGCCTCCTCGGCTGCGGCCAGCGCCGCCCGGTAGTCGCCGCGGCCGTTGTGCAGCAGCGCGGTGGCCCAGTGCAGGTTGGCGGCGAGCTGCCCGCCGCCGTCCCCCTCGGCGCCCAGCCGCGCCAGTTCCGCGTGTTCCCCGCGCATCGCGGCCAGGTGCAGGCGCGGATAGCGCAGCGGCGGTTCCCCCGCGGCGTCGGCGATGGCCTCTTCCTCGGCGATTGCCGACGCGGCGGTGGCGAAGTCACCGGCGAGCACGGCACCGGACGCGGTCTGGGCGAGGCCGAGCCGCACCACCATCGGCGAGCCGGAGGCGCGGCCCGCCCGCACGATCCGGCCGGTGACGTCGGCGTGCGCGTCCAGGTCCCACAGCTCGGCCACGATCATGGCGGCCAACGCGGGGCGGGCGGCGATCGCGGCGTCGTCGGCGACGGCGGCGCGCAGCAGCGGGCCCGCCGCCCGGTGGCCGCGGGTCTCCAGCGCCACCAGCGCGTCGAGGACGTCCGGCGGCCCCGGTGCGGGTGCGGCGGCGGCCAGCACCGCGTCGAGCACCCCGGACGCCCGGCCGACGACCAGCGCCATCTCCAGCGCGTCCAGGTGGTGCTCCCGGGACACCGCCGGGTCCACTTCGGACATGCGCTGGGCGGCGCGGAGCATGAACGCCGGGCCATCGTCGCCGCCCGCGGCGAACGCGATCCGGCCGCGCAGCAGGTCGGCTTCGGCACGCCGCCGCTCGTCGAGGCCGCCGGTGTCCGCGGTCGCGAGCAGCTCGGCCGCCGCCTCGACGCCGCCCGCCGTGAGCCGCGCCCGCACGGCCGCGAACGCGCGGTCGGTGCGGCGCACCGGGTCCAGCGACAGCGCCGCAGCGCGTTCGAGGACGGTGGCGGCCGCCGCAACACCACCGCGCGCGCCGGCGCGGGCCGCGGCCGACTCCAGCTCCGCGGCCACGTCCTCGTCGGGGCCGGTGCCGGACCGGCCGCGGTGCCAGGCGCGGCGGTCCGGGTCGGCGACCGGGTCGGTGACGGCGGCGAGCGACCGGTGCGCGGCGTGGCGCTGCTCCGCGTCGGCGGCGCGGAGGACCGCGGACCGGGCCAGCGGATGGCAGAACCGGACCCGGGTGCCGAACTCGGCCAGTCCGGAGGCTTCCGCCGCCGCGGCCGCCGCGCCGTCGATGCCGAGCCGGCGAGCCGCGGCCCACACCGGCACCGGATCCCCGGCCGGTTCGGCGGCGGCGACGACCAGCAGCGCCCGGGCGGTCGCGGGCAGCTGCGCGAACCTGGCGCGGAAGGAGCGTTCGATCCGGTGCGGCACGGACGAGGTCACCGGCGGATCGCCGTCCTCCCCCGGCAACTCCAGCAGTGCCAACGGGTTCCCGCGCGCCTCGGCGAGGATGCGGTCCCGCACCTGCTCGTCGAGCGTGGCGCGCACCAGCAGGCGCGCCTGCGCCTCGGGCAGGCCGCCGAGCACCAGTCCGGGGAGTTCGTCGAACCCGTCCCGCGCCGCGAACACCATCACCACCGGTTCTTCGGCGATGCGCCGCGCGACGAACGACAGCACCTTCGCCGAGGCGTGGTCCAGCCAGTGGGCGTCGTCGATCGCGCACAGCACCGGCCGTCCCCGCGCGGCCTCGCCGATCAGCTCCAGCACCGCCAGCCCGACCCGGAACACGTCCGGCGCGCCCGCCGAGCCGAACGCGTCGCGCAGGGCCGCGGGCACCTCGGCGGCCCGGCCGAGCAGCGGCAGGCACAGCTGGTGCAGCCCGGCGAACGGCAACTCCGCTTCGGGCTCGACCCCGGAGGCCTCGACGACCCGGAATCCGTCCGCCCGGCGAACCCGGTCGAGCAGCGCGCTCTTGCCGATGCCCGGCTCCCCGCGCAGCACCAGCGCGCCACCGCGCCCCTCCGCCGCGGCGCGGGTCAGCTGCTCCAGCCGGCGAAGTTCCTCGTCCCGCCCGACGAGCGGCGGCACCGTGCGCATGCCGCGAGATTACCGGCGCGGCGGGCGGCGAGGCACGCGATCCCCGATCCCGAGGCGTCCGCCGCCCCCGCGGGGAGGGCCGGACCGGCCGCGGCATCGCTGCGCGCCGAAGTCCGGGCGAACGGCCCGTTCGTCCCATCAGCGGAGTTCGATGCTCCGATCACCCGGCCGGATTGCGCGGTACGGTGCCGGGCGATTCGAATTCGGCGTGTTCGGTCGAGGATGCGTAACGATCGCGCTCCGCGAGACGAACCCATCCGAGAAGAATGCTATCTTCGATGCACCATGAGTATTCCGAGCGGCTTATGCGGACGCCAGCGGGCACGAACGGCGGATGCACCGCTCTCGGATCGCGCACGTTTCGCGGAGGAATCCGCACGCGCGCACCATTGTTCCGCCCATCAGGCATTGATCAGCCCCATTCGAGTGATGCGAAGCAATGCTTCCCCCTCTTCCCATCGCCGCGTCCTTACACTGGAACTTCCCGAACGATCCACCTCGCACAACGGGAAGTTTCCAACGATCGGTGAATATCGGAAAACTTCCCCGAACAAGGCTGCTCCCCGCGGCCTTGTCCCGCCCGGTACGCGATCAGCGGAGGGGATGACCATGCCACGACCTTGGGAAGCGGACGCTTCGGCGGCCTTTCGAAGACGACTCGGCAAATCCGCCCTGGAACTCGGCCACACCGACGACGAACCGACCTGCCCCGACATCTGGGAACTGGACAACGGCGACGTCGCCGTGATCGGCCGCGACCTCACCGACTCCTACGCGGGCTCGCTGCCGGACGGGGTGAACGTCGGATTCGACGAACGTCTCGTCGTCATCCCCGGATCGATGCTCAGGTCCGCGAAAGGGGACATCCCCGATGACTGACGCGACCTCGATCAACGAATCCCCCATTTCGATCACCGGGGACGAGCTGGCGCTCGACGACTACCTCGTCGATTTCCGCGACCGGTTCTGGAACCGCAGCAACACCGGGGCGTGGAAGTTCGAACGCAGGCAGGTCTTCCGGCAACCGGAAAGCGCCAGTTGGAAAGCGTTCGACGACGGGGATTGGGATCGGTCGCTGCGACTGCTCGAAGAACGGCGGCCGAAGCTGGTGGACTACTTCGACCGGGTCGAAGCGCACGGGTTCTCCGTGCGCCGCGTCCGGGTGGTCGAGGAACCGCTGAGCCCCTACCTGATCTGGGAGTTGAACTCGTTGCTGATCCGGCACGAGTCCGGCGCGTCGATCAGCGTGGTCGACGCGGCGGCGCTGGCGGAGTGGGAACGCGACGGCCCGCTGCCGGAGATCTTCGTGCTCGGCCCGGACACCGTCTACGAGGTCCGCTACGACGCGGACGGCGTGGCGGTGGGCGCGGTGCGGTGCGTCGATCGGCCGACCGCGCAGCGCTGGACGACGTTCATCGAGTCCCTGCACCGCAACGGGGAACGCATCGACGCGTTCTTCGGCCGGGTCGTGCGGGGACTGCGCCCCGCGGGTCGCCGAGCGCCCTCGGCCTGACGTCGGAACCGGGGGTGGTGCCATGCCCGCACGGGGCGGCGACGAGTCCAGGAACGAGCTCTCCGGCGCGGCGCACGAGGTCGTCCAGGCCGGACTGGTCAGCGGCGGCATCCACTTCCACGGCCCGCGGCGCCCCGAGGACGGCGTGCCTCGGCAGCTGCCCGCCGACGCACCGGGATTCGTCAACCGGCGCGCCGAACTGGACCAACTGGACCTGCTGCTGCCCGACGGCGAGGCCGGTCGCACGACGGCGCCGTGCGTGGTGGTCGGCACCGCCGGAGTCGGCAAGACGTCGCTGGCGGTGCACTGGGCCCACCGGATGGCGCCGCGGTTCCCGGACGGGCAGCTGTACGTCAACCTGCACGGCTACGACCCGGGTCCGCTGGTCACGCCCGATCAGGCGCTGGAGCGCTTCCTGCGCGCGCTGAACGTGCCCGGGGCGCAGATCCCGGCCGACCTGGAATCGCGGGCCGCCCTGTTCCGCTCGCTGCTGGCCGGGCGCCGCATGCTGGTGGTGCTGGACAACGCGGCCACGGTCGGGCAGGTGCGGCCGTTGCTGCCGGGCAGCGGCGAATGCCTCACCTTGATCACCAGTCGCAGCAGGCTGTCCGGGCTGGTCGCGCGCGCCGGCGCGCGGCGGGTGACGCTCGGCGTGCTGCCCGAGCAGGAGGCGGTCCGGTTGCTGCGGAGCCTCGCCGCCGGGCATCGCGGGCCGGACGACGACGCGGAGCTCGACGAGCTGGCCCGGTTGTGCGCGCGGCTGCCGCTCGCGCTGCGGATCGCGGCGGAACGCGCGATCAGCAGGCCGACCGCGCCGCTGCACGACCTCATCGAGGAGTTGCGGGACGAGTCCGCGCTGTGGGACGCGTTGACCGCGGGCGATGACGACGATGCGGATGCGGTGCGCTCGGTGTTCGCCTGGTCGTACCGGGCGCTGTCGAAGGACGCGAGCCGCCTGTTCCGGCTGCTCGGCCTGCATCCCGGGCGCGAGTTCGGATCGGCCGCGGCGGCCGCGCTGGCCGACGTGCCGGTGAGCCGCGCGCGGCGGCTGCTGGACGACCTGGCCGGTGCGCACCTGCTGGAGCAGCCGCGGCCGGACCGGTACGAATTCCACGACCTGCTCCGCGCGTACGCCACGGACCAGGCCCGCACCGAGGAATCCGCCGAGACCGCTCGCGCCGCGCTGGACCGCGCGGTGCGCTGGTACGCGGGCTGCGCCGACCGGGCGGTGCGGGTGCTCGCCCCGGGGCATCGGCGCCCGCCGGCCGAGGAACCCGGCGTCGCGATCCCGGAGTTCACCTCGCCCGAGGACGCGTCGCAGTGGTTCGAGCGGGAGCGGGTGAACCTGGTCGCCGCCGTGCGGGCCGCCGAAGCCGCGGGCCTGCACGAGGCGGCGTGGCGGCTTCCCGCGCTGCTGCGCGGGATCTACGCGGGCCGCAACCAGTTCGACGACTGGTTCGCCACCAGCACCATCGGCCTCGGGGCGGCTCGCGCGTCCGGGGACCGGCACGCGGAAGCCGACATGCTGGAGAGCTTGGGCAAGGCGCACACCCAGTCCGCGCGGCGCGCCGAAGGGATCCGGTTCCAGCTGGCCGCGCTCGACCTGCGCCGGGAGCTCGGGGACCGGGCGGGCGAGCTGGCCTCCACCAACGCGGTGGGCATGGCGCACCTGCGCGGGCACGAGCTGGAGCAGGCGCTGCGCATGTTCGAGCGGACCCGGCGGCTCGCGACCGGCGCCGAGGACGAGTACTGGATCGCGGTGTCCACCAACGGCATCGCGAACGTCCACTTGGGACTCGAAGGGTTCGAGGAGGCCGCCGGGCTGCTCCGCGACGCGGTGCGCCGCTACACCCGGCTCGGCTCGCCCGGCGGCAGGGGCGACGCGCTGCGCGGGCTCAGCCACGCCCACCGGGGGCTCGGGCGCCCGGACGACGCGCTGGGCTTCGTCGAGGAGGCGCTGGCGATCGCCCACGAGCACGGGAACCGGGCGTGGCAGGCGTACTGGTCGCTCGAACTCGGGCGGGTGGAGGCCGATCTCGGCCTGCCGTCCGAAGCGCTGGTGACGTTGCAGCGGGCCGCCGCGCTGCAACGCAGGCTGGGCGACCACGCCAGGGAAGCCGAGGTGATCGACGCGACCGGCGCGGTCTACTCGGCGCTGGACCGCGCCGACGAGGCCGTCGGGTTCCACCGGCTGGCGGCGAACTCCTTCCGCGAGCTCGACGACCGCTGGCAGTGGGCGGTCGCCTTGGACCACCTCGCCACCGCGCTCGACCGCTGCGGGTCCGACGAAGCCGGAGACCGTCGTGCCGAGGCGGCGGACCTGCTGGCGGCGTTCTCCGACCCGGTGGCCCAGCGGATCCGCGCGCGTCTCCTCGAACCGTGAACCACCCGGCCCGCCCCGGCGGCGCGAATCCGGCCAGGTGGCCGGGCCGCTCGCGTGGGGAACCCGGTCGAGCGGGCCGGTCACCTGGTGGTCCGGGAGGGCTTCAGCTGTCGAAGCGGCCGGACTTGATCGCCTGCACCAAGGGCGCGACGGCGGCCTTGAGAGTCGGGCCGTGCGGGTCCTTGGAGTCTCTGATCTCGTCGAACGTCGTCGTCACCTCGACGCAGGTCGAGGTGTTCTGGCTGCGGCTCGACTTGATCCAGGTCCGTTCCGCGCTCATCGGCGCTCCTCCATCCTCCTGGCGAGGTCGGCGATGATGGCTCGTGACTCGTGCGCGTTCCGCGACACGCTCTCGATCATGCCGACGGCTTCTCGGTAGATCTTCACATCCGCTTGCTCATGCAGGAAGAGCCCGGACTTACGATTCTCCAATTGGACGACCTCTTCCAGACCGGTTCGGATGAGCAGGAAGGGGCCCTCCAGACCCGGATGCCAACCGCTGGCCAGCGGAACGATGCGGAGTTCGATGTTCGGCCGGGCCGCCACCTGATCAAGGAATCGAAGCTGCGGAACGAGGACCGATCTGTCCCCGATCACCTGGTACAACGCGGCTTCCCCGATGAACGCGACGAGATCAGCGGGTTGTGAACCGGTCACCGATTCCCGACGACTGAGCCGCAAGGACGTTCGGGCGGCGAGCTCCGCCTCCGGCACACCTCCTCCCCGCATGACCGCCGTGCTGTAATCACTCGTTTGCAGCAACCCTGGAATCATCAGCGGCGATACCTCGACGATCTTCATCGCCCGCCGCTCCAAGTCGATCAGAGCCTCCAACTGCTGCCGCTGTGCCGGAAGCGTCGTCGCCACCCAGTTGGGTGCGTCGGCCCCGTGCGCGAGCTCGACGACCTCCTCGTACCGCTCGCCGTTGATGCCGAGCGAGGTCAGCACCTGCGCCACCTGCTCGGGACGCGGCGTCCGATCACCGGTCTCCCAGCGCGACAGCACCCCGGGGTCGCGTTCGAGCCGTTTCCCGAGCGCGCGCAACGTCAATCCGTTCTCCTCGCGGGCCTGCCGCAAGGCCTTCCCCAATGCCTGGTTCTTCGGAGTTTTCGCCATCCGCGCTCCGTGTCGTCGCTCCCGCGAGATCGCATTCGTCGCGGGCCCACCTACTTGATCACCCGATGCGGCTACCACGACACCGTTGTCGCCGAAACCGCCCGCGGTCCATGGTTCTCGGACATCGGCGAACCGATCCGGGCATGATGCCAGCCCACCCCGACAGCGGATCCGGGGGCCGCGGAATCCGAAGGAGTGCAACGATGAATTCGTTCCAGAGCAGCGCGACGGGAACTCCGCTCCGAACCGACGACAGCTCGATGAGACAGTTCCACTTCGGAATCGCTCGCAATCGGGAGGATCGATTTCCCGCCGCGACGATCTCGGCGTGGGCGGCTTCTCGCGGGCCGGTGGACACGCGGTGGCACGCGGTCGGCCGGGCCGGCGGCGGGGCGCTGGCCGCGGAGTGCGGGACCTACGTCTACGGGCCGGTGCACCTGCGGCGGTCCGCGAGGATTCCGGACGGGGTGGCGGATCGGGCGATGTGCCAGGCCTGCGCGCGGCGGGTCTCGTGAGTTCCCGGCACTTCTGGCGGCCAGCGGCGGACGGGGTGCGGCACGCGTTCCGGGGGCCGCGGTGGAACGGGCAGCCGGAGGGCACGTCGGTGTGCGGCACGCGCACCGGAATGGTAGCGGAACCGTCCGAAGAGGACTGGGTGCGGGCGCCGTCCTGCGCCGCCTGCAACACCGCCCTGCACGCGGCGCGCGGCACCGAGGTGTGACACCGGCGCTCGCGGGAAACCCCCGTCGCGGAGATCCCGCGAGCACGGGGACGCACCGGAAGCCGCTAGCCCTCGACCCGCTCGCACGGCGGAACTCCCCGCCACAGCAACGAATACTCGGCCCGCAGCGCTGATTCCCCGACCAGCCGCGGGCCGGGGCCTCGCCGATCACCGGCGAGGTCCGGCCGGACGCGGTCCCTCCCCGACCGCCCGGCCGCGCAGGAAGGAGCCCGGCCGGGCACTCCCCCACATCCCGGCCGGGCTCCCCCGCTACAGGCCGAAAGCCCCGCCCTCGACGAGGATCAGCACGCCGATCCCGATCAGCACGACCGGCATCAGCACGTGCCCCCACCGCGACAACGCCGCCGCGATGGCGGGCCGGGTCGCGAAGAACCGCCCAGCGGCGATCCACACCGCCAGCAACAGCAAAAACACCACCACGTGCGCGCTCATCCCGCCGATGCCCGCCGTGGCGAACACCGGCACGTAGACGCCCACGTTGTCCGCGCCGTTGGCGAGGGTGACGGCCGCGACCTCCAGGACGCGGGGACCGCCGCGCCGCCGCTGCTCCTCGGCGGGATTCCCCCGCTCGCGCCAGGCCTGCACCGCGGCTTTGACGCCGAGCGCCAACGGCAGCAGGCCCAGGTAAGGAATCGCCCCTTCCGGGAGGAAGGTGGCGCCGAACGCCGCGGCCACCGACACCGCCAAGATCGCGGCGAAACCCAGGTACTGGCCGAACGCGATGACGCGCACGGCACCGCGGTGCCCCGCGCCCTGGGCGAAGAACAACGCGAGGACGAGGATGTCGTCGACGTTGGTGACGGCGAACAGGCCCACCGCCCGGCCGATGGTGCTCAGGTCCACGACCGCACCACCTCCGCCGAAGAGGACTGCCGTGGGAAGGCGCGCACGCGCGCGCGGAAAGAGAACATGGTCGACCTTCACTGGGTTCGCGGACTGCGGCGGACACGAGAGGCCGCACGCCCGCATCAGCGGCGGCGCACGGGCCTCGGGCCGCCATCAGCAGCGCAGGATCCCGAGGGAGATCGGCGTCGGCGGATCGACCGGCACAGGAATTCCCACCGCACCACGGGACATCCGCACGTCCTTCGCACGGAGGGCAGGGGCCGCGCAGTGGATCGCCGGGACGACGGCGAAGGCGGCGGCGGGCGGCACCTCCCGCCCGAACACCACCACCCCGTCCGAAGCCGGACCGCGGTCCCCGGGATCGTCCCGCTCGAAGACCGGCCCGCCCGAGACCTCGGGCGCCGGATCAGCCGTCGGCGCGGCGGAGGTCGAGCTCGCGACGGCGGCGGGAACCGCCGACCCCGCGAACGCGGCAGGCGGGTCCGGCATCACCAGGTACACCAGCAGCGCGGTGGCCACCAGCGCCACGACCGCGCACGACCGCCGCACCCGCGCACCCCCCACCGTTCGAAGACCCCGAGAAGCATCGCACACGATCAGGCGCCGCCCCACCGGCCTCAGGTGAGGCCGAACGTCAGGCGCAGGTCCACGATCTGCTGCTCGCCCGCCACCCACGCCAGGGGCGCGTGCTGCACGAAGATGCCGGTCGGTTCGCGCAGCAGCGGACGGCTGCCCGCATCGGTCGGCCACTCGACGTCGCCGGTGGCGATGCGGGCCGGGATGAGCCAGTGGTCCCCGGTGCGGTAGGCGGGCCGGCCCGGGTCGGTGCGCTTGAAGTGCACCTCCACGCCGTCCTCCAGCCGCAGCCACCGGCCTTCCTCCACGGGGATCGCGCCGCCGCGCATCGGCCGGGTGGGGGCGCCGGGCTGCCTGCTGCCTTCGCGCTGGTCCCAGCGGCGCAGGAACGGGTGCAGCCGCGCGTCCCGGCCGGCTTCGGGTTCCGCCGACAGCCGCACCCGGCGCTCCGGCAGGTCCAGTTCCTCCACCCGCAGCAGCGGGTCCGGTTCCAGGCGGCTGGCGTAGGCGGTGTCCACGACCTCCACCAGGTCGCCGACGTCCAGGTCCAGCTTCTCGTCCCCGCCCAGCGAGGCCAGCGCCACCCAGGTGCCGTCGACCTCGTCGATCGGGAAGACGACCGAACCGTTCTCCCGGGACCACTTGAAGGTGGCGCCGGATTCCGCACCGCCCTCGTGGATCTCCACCCGGTACAGCTGGTTCTCCGGGCCGCGGTAGCGGGCCTCCGGGTGCACCAGGCACGGATCGGTGTCCGCGTCGGCGGGCCGCTTGCTGCGCGCCGCCAGCAGCGGGGACTGGGCGCGCTGCTCGCGGGACCACTCGTCGAACGCCTCGCGCACGGCTTCCGCGGGCGCATCCGCGTTCGTGACGCCGAGTTCGGCGGCGGGCAGCGCCATCACCTGCCACACCACCTTCACCCGCGCCGAGGTGTCCGGTGCCGCGGTGCCCAGCGCCACCTCCCGCAGCTGCGGATCCTCGGCGGCGGTGACGATCCGCTCCCACACCTTCAGGTACACCAGGTACGGCTCGTCCGGCAGCCGGTCCGCGGGCAGCTCCGGGTCCCGGAACCCGTCCGGCTGGTCCCAGTAGGTCCAGCTCGACGGCTGCTCCACCGGCGGCACCGGCTCGTCCTCGTCCGGCACCGCCTGGCCGGGCGCGGGCCGGTGGGCGTCGCAGCGGATGCCGCCCACGTAGTAGCGGCCACCGCCGATCGCCAGGTCCGACAACCCGTGCGGGCCGGCGATCCGCTCGATGCCGAACCCGGTGGCGTCCACCGGACCGCCGTGCGGGCCGATCAGGTCGGTGAGCACCGTCCGCTGCTCGTGCAGCTGGATCAGCGCCTGCTCGTTCGCGTCCGAATCCAGCTGGACGCGGCCCTGCTGGGCGACCACCGCGGAATAGCCGCGCTCCGGCTGGAAGTTGATGCGGGACAGGTCTGCGTGCATGTTCGGAGCGTCCTCTCGTGCTGGAGATCAGGAGACGAAGATCAGGCCCGCGTCGGCCCCCGCCGGGACGTGCTCGGCCAGCCGCGCGCGCAGGTTGTCCTCCCGCTGCGGCTCGTACAGGTCGTGGAACGCGCCGAGCTCGGACCCGTCCTCGGCGCCGCGGCGGATCGGCAGCGGGCAGTTCGCGGCGAGCCGCGCGTAGTCCGGCGTGCCGTAGCGCACCGACTCGAACACCGGCCGCACCCCCTCGGCCACGTCCCCGGCGCAGCGGTGCCTGCGCGGGGTGCGGGAACCGGACGGCACGTAGCTGTAGCGCAGGTCGCCGACACCGCGCCGGGCCACGTGCATCCGCCCGGTGAACAGGCTGTTCTCCGCGAGCCGCACCGCGTGCGCGTGCACCTCGCCGAACACGGTGCTGCGGTGCGCGTGCAGTTCCGCGTGCGCGTGGCGGCAGTCCGGGGCGGACAGCGCCTCCCGGTCGTGCCCGGTGGCGTCGAGGACGCTGTCGCGCAGGTGGATCGGCAGCGGATCGGTGCTCACCTCGTCGCCGATCACGGTGATGGTGCCGAGGATGCTGCGGTCGATCTCCACGCAGGCGGTGGTGCGGTCCAGCAGCAGGCTCGGTTCTCCGGGCGCGTGCGGCTCGCACCCGGGTTCCAGCGACCAGCCGGGGACGAGCGTGCAGTGGCGGACCTCCAGCGCCGCCAGCGGACCCGTCACGTTGACGCCGCGGCCGGTGATGAGCAGCCCGTCCAGCACCACGCGCGGCCGCCGCCCCGCCGGAACCTCCTGCGGCACGCGGATGTTCAGCGCGTCCGGGCGGTTGCTGTAGGTGTCGAGCAGCCGGATCACCGGGCGCTTCCCGTCGGCGGCGCGCAGCAGCAACCGCTCGTCCGGGCCCAGGTCGAAGTCCAGCTCCTCCTGGTGCGCGCCGTTGTGCGCGATCTCGATGACGCAGTCCGCCGCGCCACCGGACTCGCGTTCCGCGCGCCACGCCTCGTAGGCGTCGAGGATCAGCGGGTGCTCCTCGCCCGGCCCGACCCGGCGGATCCGCGCGTGCGGCGGGGTCTCCGGGTCGCGCGGGTAGGCGCCGCCGCCGATGTCCGCGGAGAACGCGTGGTGGTAGTCCACCGACACCCCGGCGCGCGGTGCGGACCGCGAGCCGAACGCGATCCGGCCCAGCACCGGGTCGACCGCCACCTGCCCGTACCCGGGCCGGTAGCGCCAGCCCGTCAGGTCCGCGATCGTGATCGCCGCCGGCGGCACCGGAGCGTCCTGCCCGTCCAGCCGGATCACGAAGCTCTTGCCCGGCCCGTAGTAGTCCGCCAGCCGATCCGCGACCTGCCTGCGCCGCAGCCGGGCGGGCACGTTGTCCAGGGTGGCGATGTGCGTCGCCGACGGCTCCGGCACCGGTTTCGTCACCAGCGGCACGTCGTTGCCCAGGATGGAGAACGTGTAGAGGCTGCGGGTGCGGTCGATGCAGTACGCGGGCGCGCCGAGCACCGGGTGCGGCCGCAGCCGCCACGCGAACAGCGCCACCCCCGCCGGGGTGAGGCCGCCGCGCCGGTGCCGCGATCCGGCGCGCCGCACATCGGCGGACCGGGCGACGGTCCCGAACGGGCCGCCCGCCAGGTCCAGCGCCGCGGACTCGCGCACGTCGGCGAGCCTGCCGCGCCGCAACCGGAACGCATCCCCTGCGCCGTGCAACCGCACCGGCTGGTGGTGCGCCACCAGCCGGGACAGCTCCACGGCGCGGGCCGGCCACCCGGCGGTTCCGGCGGCGAGCTCTTCCAGCAGCGGCAGCGTTCCCTTGCGCCGCCGGTGCGCGACGGTCGCCGCCACATCGCGGCGCGGGGCGAGCGCTTCGGCTAGCCGCCGCCGCGCCTCCGCCGGATCGCCGCCGTCGCGCAGTCCGGCGGTGCCGACCCGCTCGTAGCCGGGCAGCCGGTGGTAGCCGACGAGCTCGCCCAGGTACGGCAGCGCCCATTCGGCGGCGGTCTCCACGAACCAGTCGTCGTACTGCTGCGCCACGGCATCGCGCACCAGGTCGAGCTGTTCGCCGACGACGGCGAGCAGCTCGCGCAGCGGCTCGCCCTGCTCGGCGTCGCGCAACCGGTGCCAGGCGGGCAGCAGGTTCGCGAGCGCATCCGGTTCCCGGCTCATCGGTGGACCTCCGTGAGGATCAGCGAGTCCGGCACGTCCGGGGACAGCAGTGCCAGCTGAGCGGGACGCAGGCCGCGGTGCACGAACACCCGGCGACCCGGTTCGAGCCGGGCGGTGCCGGTGATGTCGGGGTTGCGGCGCAGCAGGTCGCGCAACGAGATCCCGTTGCGGGCGGCCACGTCGGTGAGGGTCTCGCCGCCCGGTGCGGTGACGCGGTAGCGCTGCTCGACGTGCTCGGCGAGGCGCGCGGGCACCACGTCGGCGGGCCGGGCGAGCCGGTCGGTGACCGCGGCGAGCTCGTGCGGGCTGCCGTCCTCGGGGATCCCGCCGAACACGTCGACGTCCACGTAGGACACTCCCGGCACGGAGTGTGCGGTGGCCAGCACTTCGGACAGCAGCGCGGGCCGGCCCAGTTCCCGGCCGGCGAAGCCGAGTTCGTCCAGCAGCGCCCGCCGGATCCGCGGTCGCACCACGTCCCACGCGTGGTCGCGCTCCAGCGCCACCTTCGCCGACACCACCAGCAGCACCGCCTCCCGCGGCTGCACCCGCACCGGCAGCCGCGGATCGCCGTACTCGTCCAGCGCGGACCGCAGGGCGCGCAGCAGGTCGCCGTCCGGCGCGAGCGGCAGGTCGTCCACCCCGGCGACGGTCAGGTGCAGCACTTCGCGCCTGCCGTCGAACACGCGCCGCGCCGCGGCCCGCCCGATCCCCGCGCGGGACCGGGCGAAGTCCTCGTAGTCGCGCACCGACACCAGCCGGTCCAGCGCCGACACCGCCAGCGGCACCGTGCGCCGGGTCAGCGCCGGGCCGTCCGCGTCCGAACCACCGGTCGCGGGCAGCGGGTTGGTGACCCCGGTGACGCCCAGCGGCCGCGTGACGGGTTGCGTGATGCGGTCGGCGCCGACGTTGGCTGCGCGCCCGGTGCCGAACCGGTAGCGGGCCCGCACGTTCTCCTGCCCGGTGGGCAGCCGCGCGCCGTGCACGCCGTCGCCGAAGGTCACCGTGGTGCGCCCGGACGCGTCGCCGCCGACCACGTAGACCCGCTCCGTCGGCCCGCGTCCGGCGAGGCTGTCCACCGGGTGCCAGCGCAGGCCGTCCACCCGGACCTCCAGCGCCGGGGTGGCGCCCAGCGGGTTGTCGGCGGGCAGCCAGGTCAGCGGGGACTGCCAGAGCGCGAACGTCTGGTGCGCCTTGCCCGCGTCGCCGCTGCCGATCGGTTCGTCGCGGCTCTCGCCGTGCGTGGCGGGCACGACGTTGCCGTGCACCACGACGGTGTCCCGCCGGTAGCGGTGCCGCAGGTCGGTGGTGAGGGTGAGCACGGTGTGCGGGTGGTCGCCGGGCAGTTCCGGGTCGAGGGCGGTGTCCGCGGCGGCGATGACGGCGACCTCGGTGCCGGGAGCGCCCGGCGGGTCGGCGAGCTCCCCGGACACGACCAGGTACCGGCCGGGGCGCAGACCTTCGTGCAGGTCGGCGAGTTCGAGGGTGCTGCCGCGCACCTCCTCGTCCAGCGGTTCGTCCGCGGGCCGCAGCGGTTCGCCGCCCGCGTGCGCGGTGGCGTCGCGGATGTCGGAGAGCTGCCGGTCCTGGTCGTCCAGCCACGGGTCGGCGAGGGTCAGCTCGGTGGCGCGGCCGGTGATGCCGTAGCGGGTCCCGGCGGTGGTGCGGACGGCGGTGGCGCGGGTGACGACGCACGCCAGCGCCGGGTCGCCGGGGATCCCGCCGGGCGCGCCCTTGCGGGGGCGCCGCACGACTACGCGGCTGCCGGTGGTGATCTGCTCGTGCACCCCGTCGAGCACCAGGATCCGTTCGCTGCCCGGGTGGGGCGCGGTGGTGAAGGTGAGCTCCACGTTCGCCGGTTCGCCGCCGGCGCCGTAGCGGGCGGTGAGCCGGTACGGGCCGACGAACGCGGTCTCCTGCTGCTGCGGCAGCAGGTCCCACTCCTCCCGGGAACCGTTCTGCACGCCGACGTGCACCCGGCCCTGCTCGTCGGGGCGGGAGATCGTCAGGGTGCAGGCGGGCAGCTCCGGCAGCATCCGGACGGTGACCCCGGCGGCGTTCTCCTCGCGTGGTGCGGGGCTGGGGAGCGCGGGGTCGGGTGCGGTCAGTTCGACGCGGCCACCGCCGAACTCGAACTCCTTGCGGGTCGGCAGCTGCTCCACGTGCTGCCAGCCGCCACCCGGTTCGGTGCGCTGGAACTCGGCGCGCACCGGCCGGGTGCCGCCCGCGTCGAACGCGATGCGCACGCTGGTGCGGGTACCGCCGGGCAGCGGCCAATCCGATTGGCGCACCACCCGGCCCACCGCGTCCTGCACCGGTTGCAGCGGGGCGGTGGCGCCGAACGGGGCGGCGGTCACCCGCATCGCGACCAGTTCGCGGAGCACGCCCGGCGGTGGCGCGGCGGAGTTCGCCCGCAGCGCGCGGGCCGGGGCGGCTCCGGCGGCGGGAGGGGTGCCGCGGCGCGCGGCCGGTGCGGCCGGTGCCAGGTCGAGGGCCCGGTCCCGCAGCTCGGCGACGACGGCCCGCAGCCTGCCGAACCAGTCGGCGACCGGTTCGCGGGGTTCGGCGAGCACTTCGGCCTCGGCGAGCCGGTCCAGGGGTTCGGCCAGCCGCAGCGCGAACTGGGCGGGCGAGCCGATCGCGGGCAGTTCGGCGCGCAGCGGTGCGAGGACCTGGGCGTCGAACTCCTCGATCAGCTCGTCGGCGGGCCGCGGGTGCGGCAGCTGCGGGGACGGTTCCCCGGTGCCGGGTGCGAGCCAAGCACCGAGTTCGGCGCGCAGCTCCGCCAGGGTCGGCGGTGGTGCCTGCGGCAGCGAGATCGCGGTGACGTCCTCGTCCCGGTCCACGCGCACCGCACCGACGGGCCGCAGCAGCTGCTGGTCGCCGAAGTCGAACAGCAGGTTCTCCCCGGCGCGCAACGAGATCGAGGTTCCGGCGACGTAGATCTCCGAACGCTGCTCCAGCTCCTGCCGGGTGAGCAGCGCCGGGCGCCGCCGCCGCACCGCCAGCCGGTTCCACGTCCAGCGCGCGAGCAGGTCCTCGCCGGTCTCGAACACCACCGACTCGGTCTCGGCCGCGCCGGGCACGCTGTTGCTGCGGGCCCCGCGCGGGATGAGCACGGTGGCGTCCTCGTCCCGCGGGTCCCGGTCCAGGGAGTAGGCCAGGTAGGTGCTCGCGGCGACGCCGGGGCGCGGCCGGTGCCCGACGAGCCCGCCGAGCATCGCCAGCGACCGGTGGTCGTCAGCGGTGCCCAGGTAACCCTCGTCGGCGATCCGCTCCGAGTGGAACGTCAGCAGGTCGCCGAGCACCGCCCACGCGTCGAGCAGCCCGATCGCCGGGTCGTCGGTGGTGCGCACGGTCAGCCCGCGCAGCGCCGGATGCGCGGGCGAGGCGAGCCGGTCGAGCATCGCGGCGAGGAACGTGCCGTGCTCCCCCGCACGCAGGTCCAGCGCCGACCGGCCCGGCGGGTTGTGCGGGCGGGCCGGGGCGCGCCGTTCGTCGTGGCGGTCGCAACCGCATCCGCATCCGCTCACCGCGCACCCCCGAATTCCAGGTGGAGCACGCCGTTCTCGGGGCGCTCCGGGTCGTTGTCGCAGCAGGCGATCTCCAGCGGAGCCACCCGCAGCAGGCCCGCGTCGAGTTCGCCGTCGTCGTCGTGGAAGGCGCGCCGCAGCCGGGTGACCTGCGCGCTGCGCACCCCGGGCACGGCGGCGGCGGCGACGAGCCTGCTCAGCCGCACCGGTTCGCCGAAGCTCAGCGCGTCGGGGTGGAAGAACCCGAGCGCTCCGCCGCGCAGCCGCCGCCTGCCGAAGACCCGCAGCAGGTCGGCGACGATCGGGCCGCGCTGGTGCCCCGGCGCCGCGCAGATCCGCAACGAGACCTCCAGCGGCACCTGCCGGGCCGGGCGCACCACCAGCTGGTGGCCGATGCGGCGGTGCCGTTCGAGCAGGTCGGTGACCTCGGCGAGCAGTTCCGGGCCCGGGGTGCCGGTGCGCTCGGCGTCGACGGCGACGTGCACTTCCCGGGTGCTGCCGCTCCAGCGGATCTCGGCGGCGGCGCGCTGCACGCCGGGCACGTTCCCGGCGAGCGCGGCGTAGTCGGCGGCGGTGACGGCGCGCGGCCGGGTGCGGCGCAGGTCCAGCGGCGCGAGCTGGCGCACCTGCTCCACCGGTTCCGGTTCGGTGCCGCCGGTGGCGGGCAGCGGGTTGCGCACCACCACCCCCGGCAGCGGTGCACCGTCCGGTTTCCGGCGCAGCACCAGGCGATCGATCGCTTCGGCGCCGACGTTGCCCGCGGTGCCGCCGCCGATCCGGTAGCGGATCTCCAACGCGGCGCCCGGTGCGGGTGCCGCGCCGCAGCGGTCGTCGCCGAAGCGCAGCGCGAGCCGCCCGTCGTCGTCGAGCTCGCCGACGAAGTGCCGGTCGCGCGGCCCGCTGCCGAGCAGGTCCCGCCGCGGTTCCCACCGGTGCTCGCCGTCGGTGACGTGCACGGCGGGCAGCGCGGCCCGCGGATCCGGATCGTGCGCGGCGGGCCCGTGCAGCACCGGGTCGTCGGGGTGCAGCCCGGTGGCGTGCTGCTCGCCCCAGCTCTGCCCGATCTCCCAGGCGATGTCGGGGCCGAGGACGGTGCCGGCGTGGGCGCGGGCGGTGAGCACGTCGAGCCTGCGCCGCTTGGTGGCGAGCAGGTGGTCGGCGCGGTGCAGCAGGTCGCGCAGCGCCCGCACCGGGTGCCGCCGCAGTTCGAGGCGTTCCAGCAGGTCCCGGTCGAACAGCACGGCCAGCTCGTCGACCTCGGCGTCGCCGAGCCCTTCAGAGTCGCGGGCGCTGCGCCACAGCTCCACGAGCCGTTCCCGCACCCGGCCGGGGATGGCGGCGAGCCGGGCGGCCTGCCCGGCGGCGAGGTGCGCCGGCTGCGGGTGCGGCACGGCCTGCACCACCGGGGTGCGGTGCAGGACGGGCCGGAACCGCGGCCGGATTCCCGGGTAGACGGACTGGGCGAGCAGCCGCCGCAGCGCTTCGGCCTGCTCGTGCGCCGTGGTGGGCAGCACTTCTTCCTGCCTGCGACCGGCGTTCTGCACGTCGATGCCCGCGCGGGTCGTGGCGGGTTCGCCGAGGACGGCGTGCAGCTCGCGCACGTCGTCGCCGGTGAGCTTCCGGCCGCCGCGGGTGCGGTCGATGAGGAAGCCCAGGAGTTCGGCGGGTTCGTTGCCGTCGGTGCGGTCTCGGCAGCCGGACGCGTCGCAGGCACCGAGCACCGCGGGCTCCGGCGGCACGACGACCCGGTCCGGGGTGCGCCGGGTGCGGCCGTGGTCGACGAGCGCCACGTTGCCGCGGGCCACGCTCACGTCGGGGATCGGCGCGCAGTCGTAGCCGCCGGTGGAGCTCAGGCGCAGCGGGAACCGCAGCGCGTCGGCCCGCGCCCAGGTCACCTCCAGCACCGGCTGCGCCAGCAGCGCGTCCTCGCCCGGAGTGGTGGAGGTGAGCCGCACCGCCTGCCTCCGCGTCGGATCGGCGTCGCCGGGGGTGCCGGTGACCGGACCGCGGACCTCTTCGAGGACCAGCAGGTCGCCGGGCCGCAGGTCCAGCGCCCGCTCGTCGTCGCGCAGCGTCGCCCCGGTGGCTCCGGCCGGCAGCGTGCAGTCCTCGTCGCCCCAGGTCCAGAACCGGATGCGGTTGTGCGCGGGCCGCAACCGGAACGGACCGTCCGCGAGCGGTTCGAAGACCTCCACCGCGTCCTGCTCGTCCAGCTCCGCCAACGCGTCCTCGTCCAGGACGGGCCCGGGCGCGGGCGGGTCGTGCGGGCCGCGCGGGCGCAGATCCACCGCGGCGAACCGGAACCCGCCCGGTTCGAGGTCCAGTTCGGTGGCGGTCTCGGCCACGACGAAGGCGCGGGCGGCGCAGCCGTCGTGCATCGGGTAGTCGATGAGCCGCACGTGCCTGCGCACCGACACCCGGCGCCGCGCGGTCTCCAGGTAGGCCTCGGTGGCGACCGCGTCCTGCTGGTAGCCGAGCTGGTCTGCGGTGTGCGCGAACAGTTCGACGAGGGTGACGCCGAGGTCCGGCGCGAGCCGTTCGGTCCAGCCCGGGATGGTGAGCGCGAGCCGGTCCAGCAGCACGCGCTTGAGCGAGTCGAAGTCGCGGGCGGTGTAGTCGATCAGCGGTGCGGGCGCGGGTTCCGGTTCGCACGGCGGTGGCGCGGCGTGGTCGAACGGGGTGGGGCCGCCGGGGTGGAAGGTGAACTCGGCGCTGCAGTAGCGCTGGTCGAAACCGGGGAACGGTTCCTCCCCCGGCCTCCCGTACGGGTCGCTGTCCACTAAGGACAATCGATAGCGGGTGGTGTCGCCGGGCCGGTCGACGGTGACGAACATGCGGTCGTCGAGCTCCGGGTCCTTCTCCCGCTCCACGGCGACCTCGACCGCGGTGATGCCGGTGATGCGGCGCCCGCCGTCGATGCGCACGTTCTCCGGCCGCACCCCGTGCGGGGCCTTGCCGATGAACGTGACGACGAGGGTGCGCCCGCCGTCGGCGGCCTCCACCGCGTCCACCCCGCCGAGCCGTGCCGCGCGGACCCGGGCCCGTCTGCCGTCGGTGCGGTAGTGCAGCTCGCTCATGCCCGCCTCCCCTCGAAGATCTCGTCGCGGTGCTCGCCGGTGGCGCGCACCAGGTAGCGCAGCCGCACCCGCACCACCTCGTCCTCGGCGGTGACCTCCAGCGCGTCCACCTCGACCAGGTCGCCGAGCCAGCGCTGCAGCGCGGCGTGCACGGACAGCTCGACGGTCGCCGCGAGCTCCGGGCTGTTCGGCGCGAAGACCAGGTCGAGCAGGCCGCAGCCGAAGTCGGGTCGCATCACCCGCTCGCCGGGGCTGGTGAACAGCACCTGTTCGACGAGGTCGGCGAGGTGCTCGTGGTGCCCGGCGCGGGCGGTGCGGCCGCGGCGGTCGAGGCGGAACGGGAACGCGATGTGGGTCCTCATCACCGGCACCGCACCCCGCGAGAGTCGCCGCGGAACACCGGCGGCCCTTGCGGGCGCAGGTCGGCGCTGAAGCACTGCCCGTCGGTGTCGTCGAGCAGCGCGGGCACGCCGTCGACGAGCAGCCCACCGGCACGCGGCGTGAAACGCACCGTGCGGCACGGCCCGCTCAGGTTCGGGCAGCCGAGCACGGCGTACGCCTCACCGGTCCTCCGCACGGCCTGCCCGTCGGCGCGGACCGCCGCGTTCCCGGTCGCGGCGACGATGCGGCCGCCGTGCGGGCAGTGCACCGCGGTCGCGGCGGTGACGAGGTTCCCTCCGGTCACGACTTCCCCCCTACTGCCTCTTGGGCACGATCAACCGGCCCTGGTTGATGTTCACTTCGTCGCCGACGAGTTCCACGGACGCGCCCTTGCCGTTGCCGACGGTCACGCCCTTCTCGTCGATCTGCACGTACGCCCCGCTCGCCGCGCGCAGCAGGATTCCTTCACCGCCGGGCACGTCGGACATGAGCAGCTTGTGGTCGCCGGGCGTCCGGATCACGACGGGCTGGCGCTCGCCGAGCGCGTCCGGCGGCAGCTCGGAGCGGTCGCCGTACCAGCAGCCCGTCCAGATCGGGAAGCTCGGATCGCCCTGCTCGAACTCGATCCACACGCCGGCGCCGACCTGCGGCACCACATACTGCCCGGCGCCGCGGCCGGTGAACGGCAGGCACGGCAGCGCCCAGGTGGAGGCCACGTCGCCGAGCACGTCCGGCACCTGCGCGGTGATCCGCCCGATCTGCAGCGGGTCGGCGTTGTCCACGACCCGGCCGCGGAACTTGCCGAGGAAGCGGTTGTTCGATGCGTCGGCCATGCGGTTCCTTCCTCGGGCTAGGGGCGGACGGTGTCGCTGCGGGCCACGAGCCCTTC
This sequence comes from Saccharopolyspora sp. 6V, assembly GCF_020176785.1. Classification (NCBI taxonomy): domain Bacteria; kingdom Bacillati; phylum Actinomycetota; class Actinomycetes; order Pseudonocardiales; family Pseudonocardiaceae; genus Saccharopolyspora; species Saccharopolyspora sp. 6V. The sequence goes on from NZ_JAIUKB010000095.1 coordinate 40,152, forward strand.
GCGGGAGAGCGTGAAGTTCTGCTGGTACGAACCGACCCGCAGGTTGTGCGTCACCGATTTCACGTAGTAGTCGCCGTCGTAGGTGACGCCCGCGCCCCGCACCCCGACGAGCTCGCGGGGCCGCAGCACGTACCCGTGCCGGTTCACGTCCAGCGAGCCGGATCCGGAGATCGCGTCGGCGGAGGTCGCGGCCCGCGCGAGCGCCTGCGCGCGGGCTCGTTCCGGATCCATCTTCGCCATGCCGGACAGGGGTTTCCGCTTCAACGCCGGGGATTCGCGCCGCGCCAGCGGTGGGCGCAGCGGCCCGATGTCCGGGTCCGGCAGCAGCGTGACCTGCCGGGTCGCCGGGTCCTGCACGCGCGCCTCGGGTTGTTCGCGGGCGGTCCCGTCGTAGGCGAAGGTCAGTTGGTCCACAGTGGAATGCGCATCCATGTTGACGGTGAGCGCGTGCTGCCGCTGCCCCAGCCGCTGCTCCGGGCCCCAGTAGGCGGTGGAGCGGCCCGGGCGCGGTCCGGGATCGAGGTAGAAGGTGTACCCGTTGGCGCGGGCCAAGTCGTTGACGTACTGCAGATCGGTGCTCGACTGGTAGTCGACGCGCAGTTCCTCCCGCGGCGGCTGGTGCACCTGCTCGCGGATGATGCGGCTGTCGATGCCGTAGTCGGTGTACTTGCCCAGGATCCGCTCCACCCGCTGCGAGGGCGCCAGGTTCGGATACCGGTCGGTGCGCTCTTCGAGGTCCAGCAGCAAGGTGAGGTCTTCGCCGGTGACGGTGAGCGTGGACTGCCCCGGCTGGTTGCTGGCGCCGACCTCGTTGCGCACGATCAGCCCGTCGAGGATGACGCTCGGCGTCCCCTTGATGGTGAGCGCCAGGACCACCCGCGTCTTCGGGTCGAAGAAGCCCTCCGGCAGCAGGCGGTCGACGATCCGGCCCTTCTTGGTGAGGTCGAACGCCAGCTGGAAACCGCTGCGCTCGCCCGCGGTGCTGGTGATCTGCGCGGACAGCAGTGCTTGCGCCACCTCGCCCGGCACGGGCCTGGTGAGCTTCGGGCCCATGTGCAGGCTCAGGTGCACCGGGCCGGAACCGATCGGGACCTCAGACATCGAAGCTCCCCGGGCTCGGCACGTCGATCGCCCGGCCCGGCTCCGCGGTCAGCTCTGCCGGGTCCAGCACCGGGTTCGCGTCCGCGATCCGCCACCACTGGCCCGGATCGCCGAAGTACCGCTGCCCCAGGTGATCCGGGCGCTCGCCGGCGTTCACCACGTGCTCGTCCGCGTGCTCCGGGAGCTTCGGCAGCAGCCGGCGCTTCGCGTACCGCACCTCGGTGCCGTCGGCCGTGCGGTGCACCCCGATCTCCACGTCGTGGTACCGGCTCGTGCGCGGATACGGGTGCGCGCCCGGGATGTCGTCCAGCGCGGTCTCGTACGGTTCGATCACGGCCTACCTCCCCGCCCCTGCCCCGTTCAGGCCCAAGGAACCCAGCGAACCCAGCGTTCCGATGCCCGCGAGTCGTTCCTTCTGCGCCAGGTGCGCCAGGTACAGCTCCGCGCCCCGATGCCCCGGCGGCAGGTCGCTCACCGTCAGCAGCTTCAAGCCGAGGCTCAAGCTCGCCCGGATCGGATTCAGGTTCACGTCGAACGCGGACTCGTTGATGGACATCTCGGTCAGCCGCACCGGGATCACCCGCTTGCCGCCCCAGGTGAACAGGGTCAACGGCATCTCGATCGGGCTGATCTCGATCGTCCCGTTCTTCGCGAGCCGCGTCGCTTCGCGGAGCTGAGCAGTCGTCGGCTGCACCAGCATCTCCAGCGCCGCCAGCTGTGGGTGAATGCCCTCCGGTGCCGCGATCTCCAGCTGATCCGTCGCGTCGATCTCCGCCGTGAACTTCCACGACTCCTCCGCCGGGCCTTTCAGCCGCAGCGCCTCGTTCTTGTCGCCCGATCCGCTGCCACCACCGCCGGAATCACCCTCGCCTCCCGCGGACTGTGGCGACACCGAGCGTTCGAGCGTGTCCGGGTTGAACTGCAACACGATCACCCGCTGCGGGGTGCCGCGCTCGGGGTCGACGAGCACGATGCCGGACCGGATCGGCTTGGGGATGTCGACGTAGCGGGTCATACCAGTCCAATCAACTCGCGGTCACCGGTCACGATCTTCACGGAGGTAATAACCCGGGCTGCTGGAGAACCGAATCCCCTCAGACACGAGGACATCGATCACCACTCCACTCCAGATCAAGGTCGGAGGACTGGGCAACGTCGCACCCCCGTGCCGATACCCGGATACCCAAGCGATTCCACCAGCAGCGATCGCACGGGCGTTCGCATCGGTGAAGTACTCGCGACCATCATGCGAGACAACCCACAGCCCGCCACGTCGCGGCCATTTCTTGAAAAGCGACTTTATCTCGATCGGATCAGGAAGATGAGGCGCACTCGAAACACTTGAGAACCCCGCGCGATCGCTCGGCGACCATTGAACGCCAGGAGCCAGCGGCGCGACCAAATCCACCAGCTCCCGATTAGCTATGACGTCACCACTCTCGGCATAAGTCAGCTTCGGCCCAGCGGGAAGCTCATCCACCTGCCACTCAGGAACAAGGCACAAGTAAGCAGCTTGCTCCCCCCGGGGAACTCCCTGTTCCAGCCGAGGCGACGTCACCCGCAACTCGTACCCCCTTCCGATCAATTCATCGACCACCTCGTCGAACGACTCGTCCGGAATACGCCACTCCTCCGGATCAGAAGCTATTTCCACAGCTCCTCGAGCCGACAACTCCGACCTCACGACGGAGCCCGCACCGTCGAACAACACAACGTCACCCAATAGACTCCCCTCCCAAGGCCGCCACTACGGAAGTTTCAGGAAAATTCCGCGCCCCTTGCTCACACTCTGCATCCCGAGCGGATTCCGCCCGAGCACCTCCTCCATGCAGCGCACACCCCACTCCATCTTTTCCGAATACCCAGCACCTCGGAGGTACTGGTACACCGGCTTCCCGTTCGTAGAAGGCAGACCGTGCTTGGACGTCGTCGACGGGTTCGCGGCAGGCTGACTGTGATCCATCCAAGTATTGAAGTCCTGATTAGCAGTGGCCGCAGTGAGCACCAAGTTCTTCGTATGGTTGGGGCCGTTCTGCCGCTGCTCGACGATATGGTGCCACTGCGGCTTCACCGGGTTTCCTGATTTCGAAGTGCTCGTGGGCGTGTCCGGATTGGTGAACCTCGCAGTCATCCGATAGTTCAGAACCTGCCGAGCCTGGTTGTACTCACTCCACAGGTCCCGCTGCCGAATGGCCTCGAAGTCCGGACCGAGCGCGTACCACCTCTTATCGAAGTCGACCCGCTCCCAACGTTCCTTGACCTCCCGCACCGGAACCCTGAACTCGCCCTTCCCCGAAGGTCCGTGACCGTAGAAGTCGAACTGGACCTGGCGTCCATCCTTGCGCCGAACCTGCATGATCTTTCCGGTGTACCACTGCCCCTTCTTCGCACGGCCGGTCCAACCGTCCTGAACCACATCCTCCCCTTTCGGTTCTCCGGGAGGAACGCTGTAGGCATCGGGCTCAGAATGCGGCTCGGTGTACTCACCCCGCAAAACCGGCCGGGACGGGTTCAGCGTGGCGACCACGATGAAAGGATCACCGCCGACCGGACCCAACCCGGTCAATCGGTAGTGCGCCTTCAGCGCACCGAGCAGATCGAGGAACCGAGGACGCTGGATACCGTCCTTCATCTTCGCGTACAGCTTGGGGCGTAAGCGTGCCACGATCTTGTCCAGCTGATCATCCTTGGACTTCTTGGACTCCTCGTCCTTCTTCCGATCGTTCTTCTTGCTCTGCTTGTTCTCGTTCCGATCGCGTTCGCGCCTGCGATCCCTGGAGGGATCGCGGTCCCGGTCCTTCGGACGTCTCCGGTCGTCGTCGTCCTTGCGCTTGCGCTTGTTCGATCCGCTGTCCGCCTTGTCCCGGTTGTTCTTGCGATCCCGGTCCCGCTTCTCGTCGCGGTCCTTCTTCCGCTCCCGCTCCTGGCTGCGCCGATCGTCCCTGCGTCCGGGGACGTCGTCGTCCTTCTTCGGGCGGTCCGAGTCCTCGTCCTTCTTGCGGTTCGGGTCCGCTTCGTCCTTCTGCTTGCGCTGCGCGTCGTCGTCCTTGCGCTTGCGGTCCTGTTCGTCGTCGTCCCGCTTGCGGTCCCGCTCGTCGTCCTGCTGCTTCTTCTTAGCCGGGGATTCGCGGTCGTCGTCGCGGCGTTTGCCGTCGCGGCGCTCGTCATCACGACGGTCCGGGTCCCGGCGCCGCTGCCCGTCCTCGTCCTTCCGGCGGTGCGGGTCCGAATGCCGCCCGTCGGGCTTGTCCTCCTTCTTCGCGTCCTTGTGGTCGTCCTTGCGAGGCTTGTCGTCCTTCGCCGGGTGCTTCTTGGAGTCGTCGCCCGGCTTCTTCGGCGCGTCGGCCTTGTCGCCGGTCTTGCCCTGGTCAGCCTTCTTGTCGCTGCGAACGCCGGTCTTACCCCCCTGACCACTGGGTTTGCCGCCACCGGGACGGCCTGGTTTCGGGGCCGGGGTGTCTGTTCCGTCATCCGAAGGTCCCTTGTCTCCGGGGGCCTTGTCGCCGGCGCCGGGTTGCTGCTGCTTGTCGGAGCCGTTGCCGCCGCGGTCCTCGGGCGGAGCTGCGCCGCCTTCCTTGCCGCCCTTGTCCTTCTTGCCGAGGGAGGCCGCCAGGGTCTTGAAGCGGTCGCCGACTTTGCTGACGTACTTGCCGATGCCGTCGAGGAGGAACTGGTAGGCGAGTTCCAGGAGCGCGACGACGCCCGCCGCCACCGCCTTGGCGAACAGGACTCCGTTGCCGCCCTTGCCGACGGACTTGAGCCAGTCGAGGACAGCGCCGAACGCTCGGAGGATCTCGCCCAATGCGCCGATCGCGGTCTGCAAGGCGTCGATGACGGCGGCGACCCAGCCGGCGCCGGGGATGAGCTTCGCGATCACCTTGGTGATGACGATCTCGCCGATGATGAACGGCAGCTGCGGGACTACGGCGTCCCAGGTCTCCTTGACGATCTCCTGGAGGCTGATGCCGCCCTTCTTCAACCGCTCGAAGATGGCCTTCGGCAGGCCGATGATCTCCTCGATCTTCTGGTTGAACCAGTCCTTGACGGCGCTCTTGACCTCGCGGAAGAAGTGGTTCTTCGCGCCGTCCTCCGCGGAGCTCTTCGCTCCGGAGAGCCAGCCGCCGGGGTCGGCGAGGAAATCGACGGCGACCATCATGAACTCGCCGAAGCCCGCCAGGAGCTTCGAGGCGAAGTCCAGCACCGACTTGATGGCGTCCTTCACCGCCTGCACGACGTCGGCGAGCGCCTTCTTCAGCACGTTGAGGATGTCGCTGAGCAGCTTCGAGATCGCTTCGAGCAGGTCGGTGATGAGCTGCTTGAGCTTCGCGGCGAGCTCGGTGACGAAGGCGATGGCGGCGGCCACCAGGTCTTCGATGAACTGCCGGATGCGCCGGGCCAGCTCGATGACCGCCTTCACCAGCGCGACGGCCAGTTCGATCAGCGCCTCGATCAGGTCCTCGACCAGCCCCACGATCTTGTCGCGGATGGTCTTGATGAGGTTCTCGACGTCGCGCTTGAAGTTCTCGATGAAGTCGACGATGGCGTCGCGCGCGGCCTGCAGGATCGCCACGATCTTGTCGCGGAGTTCGATGAAGAACCTCTTGATCTCGTCGAAGGCCTTCTCCACCCAGTTCTTCGACTCCCGCGAGGTGTCGTCCCGCTTCGTCTTCGCCTCGGTCTTCGCGGTCTCCCGCTTGTTCTTGATGCCCTCGTCGTCGTCCTTCTTGCGCTCCTCGACCTTCTTGTCGGTGTCCTGCTCCTCCTTCTCCACGTCCTTGCGGGCCTGCTCGCGCTTCTCCGTCTTGCCGGTGCCGAGCTTGTCGAGCTCGGCATCCTGGTCCGCGCGCCACTTCTCCCGCTCGCCGGAGACGTCGTCGAACGTCGATTCGCGCTTGCCGGTCTGCTGGTCGGTGTTGCGCTTCACCTCCGCGTCGACCTCGCGGTCGTGCTTCTGCCGGGAAGTGCGGGTGTCGCGGTCCTTCTGCTGCTTGCCGTCGGACAGGCCCTGCTCGCCCTTGCCGAACGCGGACTTGAACTCCTTGCCGCGCTCGTGCTCGGCGACCTCCGAGGCCGCTTCCGGTGGTACGGCACCGGTTCCGGCGTCGACCTTGCCGCCGCCCTTCCCGCCCTCGCGGCCGGGGACCTCGCCCTTCAGCTGCTCCTTCGGCGCGTCCGGGTAGACCTGGTCCTCGCCCATGCCGCGGCTCGCGTCGTCCCGGGCGGTGTCGGCGGTCTGCTCGCCCTTCGTGGTGACCGCGTCGTCCTGCTCGCGGGACTTGTCCCCGGCGTCGCCCTGCATCTCCACCCCGGGGGCGGTGCCGGCCTTCGCCTGCTCCATCGCCTCGTCCTCAGTGGGCATCCCGGCGAACTGGGCGGCCAGATCCTCCGGGGAGACGTCGAAACCGACCTTCTCGCCGAGCCAGCCGATGACGTAGCCAGCGCCCATCAGGAACGTGTCCCAGCCGTCCGGCTCCTCCACCTCCTCGGCGGGGATCGGGCCCTCCGGCTTCTTCTCGCCCTTGACCTCCGCGTCCTTGCTCTCGGGGGCGTCGGACTTCGCCGCCTCGTCCTGGGAATACTCGGCGGGGGCATCGGTGTCCGGGGCACCGCTCGCGGTCTGCGGAGCACCGGACGGGCGCTGCATCGACGGCGGATCGGCCGCCAGCTGCTGGTGCTCGTCGCCGACCGTGCGGTCCACGGCGCCGTCCACCCCGCCCATCGCCTGCAACGCCACGTGCGGTTTCAGACCGGACGCCGTGCGCAGGCCCGCTTCCGGGGACACCTGGGAGAGGTTCGGGGCGGCCTGCGCCTGCTTCTTCGCCTTCGCCCCACCGCCCTTGCCCGCCTTCCCGCCGCCGCCGGAGCGCGGGGCGGTCGGAGCGGGTCCGGCCTTCGGCGCGGCGGGCGCCGGCTTGGCCTGTTCGGGTTTCGGGGCCGCCTGCTCGGTCTTCTGGGCGGGCGCGGAGGTCGGTTTGGCCGCTCTGGTCGTCGGTTCCGATGTCGGTTTCGGGGCCTCGCCGGTCGCCGCCGGAGCGGGGGTGGAGCTCTGCTTCGCGGGTGCGGGCTGCTCCTGCTGGGGCTGATCGGTACCGGTGCTGGACTCGTTCGTCGGCTCGGTGCCGCCGGTGGTGTGCGAATCCCGCGCTGTGGAAGGTGATTCCGCGTCGTCGGTGCTCTTCGCGCCCGCTGCGCCGCCGGAATCCTCGCCGCCGGCTTCGGACTTCTCGGACTCGGTGCCCCCGCCCTGCGCGTCCTGGTCCGGTTTCCCGCCCTTGCCCGGCTGCTCGCCGCCCTTCTCGGTCCCGCCCGCCGAATCCTTGCCGCCCGAATCCTTGCCGCCCTTGCCCGCCCCGTCCCGCTCCTCCTTCGCCGCGGATTCCTTGACGGCGCCGCCGGGTTCGTCCTTCGCGCCCTCGGTCTTGCCCGGGGCCTCCTGGGCGAGGCGTTGCGCCTCGGCGGGACCTGCTTCGGGATCCGCGCCCGCCTTCGGGTCGGTGGGCTTCGCCGCCGCGCCGGGTTGCTTCTCGGCGGCCTTGTCCGCGGCGAGGGTCGCCAGGTCCGCCGCTCCCGGCGTGCCCTCGGTGGTGATCGACGGGTCCGGTTCGGCCTGCTCCTCCGGTTCCGCCTCCACCGGCTCGGCTTCGGCCGCCTCGTCCTCGGCGTCCTCCGCGTCGCGTTCCGCCTGGACCTGCTCGGCCTTCGTCGGCGGTGGCGCGGGGAAGGACGGCATCGGCGGCGGTGCGGCGCCCGGTTCCAGCTTGTCCGCGGTCGGCACGCCGGAGACGTCCAGGTCCTGCTCGGGCAAGAAGTCCTCGGGGGCGAACTTCACGTCCCAGGCGCTCTTCTCCTCGCCGCCGACCTCGACCTCCGAGTCGCCGCCGTGCGCCTCCGAGTCCGGTTCCTCCTCCGGGCCGAGCACGTCCTGGTTGCGGGCGCCGTCCAGGGAATCGACGGCGCCGGCGAGCTGGGTGTCCTTGCCCGCCTGCTCCGGGGAGGGGTCGACGTCCTGCTGCCGGTCCTTCGGCTTCGCCACGAGCGGATCGATGGCGTCTGGGCGGTTCTGCGCCGCCGAGTCCTGCTCGGCGCTCTCCTCCTCGCCCGCCTCCTTCTCGTCCTGCTCGGCCTGCTCGTCCTCGCCCTTGTCCTCGGAGTCCTTCTCGTCAGCGGCTTTCTCGTCAGCGCCCTTCTCGTCAGCGGCCTGCTCGCCTTCCGGCTGCTGCTCGGCGTCCTGCTCCCCGCCCTGCTCCTCGGATTCCCCGGAGTCCGCGGCGGATTCCTCCGAGTCCTGCTCGGAAGCGGGCTCCGCCGACTCCTGTTCCCCCACCGCCGCGTCCTGCTCCGGTGCCGCGGCCTCCGGCCCCGCGTTCTCCGGCGTCCCGCCGTCCGCGCCGCCAGGGACCTCCTGCTCCTTCTCCGGTCCGGTGGCTTCGGGCGGCTGCTGCTCGGATTCGCGCCGCTGGTCGGATTCCTGCTGCTGCTCCTCGCGTTCGGCGAGCACCTCGGCGTGCGCGTCCGGTTCGACCGCCGGGGTCGCCATCGCGCCGGGTTCCAGGGCCGGGTCCGCCTCCACCTCGTCCAGGAGGTCCAGGACGCGTTCGTGCTCGGAGCTGAGCAGCCGCGACTCCAACCGGTCCAGCACGACGTCGAGGACGTCCTCGGGCAGCCGCGCGAGCCGCTTCCGAGTGCGCTTGGACCGGTCCTCCGGATCACCGCGCAGCGAGCGCTGGATGCCGTTGGCGAGCCGGTCGATCATCGTCGCCGGGTCCAGTTCCTCGGCGCGGCGGCGGTCGGCGTCGACCGTCGCGTAGCGCAACCAGCCGGGCGTGGCCTGACCGGAGCGCACCGCCGCCGGGTCCGAAGTGGACTCGGCTTCGCGCTCGATCGCCTGCTGCGGCAGGCTCACCGCGCCCAGCTCGCGGCCCGCGCGCAGGGCACCGAGCCCGTGCGGGTTCTGCACGGTGTGCAGGAGTTCGTGCGCGAGCAGCCGGGTGCCCTCGGCCGTGCCGGGCCGGAACTTCGCGGGCGCGAAAAGCACGTCCTGGCCCACCGCCACCGCGTCCGCGCCGAGGTCCTGCGCGAGCTCGCCGGAGTCGCGGTCGGTGTGCAGGCGGACGCGGCTGAAGTCGTGGCCGAGCGATTCCTCCAACTCGCGCCGGGTGCTCTCGTCGAGGGGCTGGCCGGCGCCGCTGACGATCTCCTTCGGCTCCGGGGCCCGGCCCGCGGTGCGGTTCTTCCGCTTGCGGCGCCGGGAATCCTGCGTCGAACGGGACTGCCGGGCCGGGACGGGTGCGCTCATCCGGATCGCCCCCTGCCGCTGAGACCCGCGTGCACCGACCGCGCCAGCGCCTCGCCCAACCGGGTCGGGGACGTGGTCGCGGGCAGCGGCGGCAGGTCCGCGATGCCGTCCACCTGGCGCGGGCCCCACGCGGCGAGCGGCACGCCGCGCTGCTCCACCAGCCGGGTCAGCTCCGCCTGGAACGCGACCGCGACCCGGTCCGGGTCGACGCCGTCGAACCCGTCCAGCACCAGCTCGCCGATGTGCACGTTCACACCCATCCCCGCACCTCCGAGGGCGTCAGGGACCGCTCCAGCTTGCGGTACTCGGTGTGCGCGGCGGCGAGCATGTGCCGCATCTGCACGGGTTCGCCGTCCTCGGCGGCGAGGAACGCGCCGGACAGCGCGATGTTGCGGATCGAACCGCCCGCCACCGTCAACTGCGCCAGCAGCTCCGGGTCGAGGTCCTTCACCGGCGCCTGCTCCGGCACCACGCGCCGCCAGATCTCGGCGCGCTCCGCCTCGCCGGGGAACGGGAAGTCCACCACGAAGCGGATCCGGCGCAGGAACGCCGAGTCCAGCGCCTTCTTCATGTTCGTGGTGAGGATCGCCAGGCCCCGGTACGCCTCCATCCGCATCAGCAGGTAGCTGACCTCCAGGTTGGCGTAGCGGTCGTGGCTGTCCTTGACCTCGCTGCGCTTGCCGAACAGCGCGTCCGCCTCGTCGAACAGCAGCAGCGCCCCGCCGCGCTCGGCCGCGTCGAAGACCTTGCGCAGGTTCTTCTCCGTCTCGCCGATGTACTTGCTGACCACCTGCGACAGGTCGATCACGAACAGGTCCAGGCCCAGCTCGCGGGCCATCACCTCGGCGGTGAGCGTCTTGCCGGTGCCGGAACCGCCCGCGAACAGCGCCGTCACGCCCAGGCCGCGGCGCAGCGTCGCGGAGAAGCCCCAGTCGTGGTGCACGGTGGCGCGCTGCCGCACGTGCGCGACGACCTCGCGCAACACCCGCAGCTGCCGCTCCGGCAGCACCAGGTCTCCCCAGCCCGCGGCCGGTTCGATGCGCCTGCCCAGCTCGTCCAGCCCCATCCGGGCCTGCTCCAGCCCGGCCCGCCACGCCGCCTGCGCCAGGTCGCCGTCCGCGGTGCCGCGCACGGTCGCGGCGGCGGAGACCACCACGTGCGGCGGCAGCGCGAACTGGGCGACCAGGTTCCCCACCTCGGCGTCGGCGAGCCCGCCGAACGCGCCGCGCCACAGCTCGAACTGCTCGGCGTCGTCCAGCGCGGGCACCGTGATCCGCGCACCGCGGGCGCGGGAGCTCGGGCGCGGTTCCGCACTGCCGATCACCAGCGGCACCGCCGCCGATTCCACGAACGCCTCGGCCGCCGCGAGCTGCTCGCGGTTCGGCTCGTCCACCTCCAGCAGCAGTGCGGCGGGCAGCAGCACCGCCTCCCGCTGCCACAACCGCGCCAGCAGGTCCCGCTCCGCCGGATCGTCCGGCACGTCCTCCGCGGACAGCGCGTACAGGCCCAGGTCGCAGGCGTCCGCGGCGGCGGCCGCCAGGTCCGCGCGGGTGCGCGCGTCCCCGCCGACCAGCTCCACGCGCAACGCGGTCTCCGCGTCGCCGTCCGCCCAGCTCGACGCGATCCGCTCCGCGGCGTCTCGGTAGGAGGCGGGCAGCCGCCCCGGCTCCGGGACGCGGCGCAGCAGGCCGTGCAGCCGCGCGTCCAGGTACGGGGAGCCGAGCAGGAAGTGCAGCACCCGCTCGTCGATCCGCAACCGGCCGGTGGTCAACCCCGCCTGCTCGTCCAGCTCCACCAGCCGCCAGCGGCGCAGCGGCGACACCGGCGTCAGCGCGCTCCAGTGCGGCTCGGTCAGCGCGGCCAGCGCGAGGGAGAACGTGGGGTGCGCGCGGGCCGAACCGCTCGCCGCCGCGCACCGGCCCGCCGTGCCCGCGTCCAGCTCCATCGCCGCGCACAGCAGCAGCACCTCGCGTTCGAAGGTGCTCAGGCCGAAGCAGCCGGCCAGCGCCTCCAGCTCGGGCACCGGCGGGATGGCGTGCTCGGCGGTCTCGCCACCGGCGTGCGCTTCGAGCGCGGCCAGCACCGCGCGCACCGCGACCGCCAGCGCCGAGTCCGCGCCGTCGCGTTCCTCGGTCATCCCGCGCCCCCTCTCCGCTCGTCGTGCACCGGATCAGCTCTGCTCATCACGAGCGCCGTCCGAAGTGGACTGTTCGCTGGATCCCGGCTCGGCGGAGGGAGGAGTGCGGGTTCCGCGCGTCGTACTCGTGCGGCCGCGCTTCGCTCCGGTGGTGCCGCCGGTGCTCTTCGCTCCGGTGGTGCCGCTCGTTCGCTTGGTCGCGGTGGTGCCGCCCGTGCGCTTCGCGGTACCGGGCCGCTTCGACGTGGTGGTGCGCCGATTCGGCTTCGCAGCACCGGGTTCCGACGCCTGCTCGGTCCCGGCAGCTCGATCGGACTCGGATGCTCGATCGGTCCCGGCTGCGCGCCCGGTCCCGGCTGCCCGATCGGTCCCGGACGCCCGCTCCGGACCGGTCGCCTCCGGCGGCTCGGCCGGCTCCTCGCCGCCGGGAGATTCCGCCGCGCCACCACGGGGATCCGCAGGCCCGAACGGCCGCGCCGTCGGCACGACCTGCCGCACCGGATTCGGCGGCACCGGCTCCTCGCGGCCCTCGATCAGCACCAGCGAACCCTGGTAGGTCGTGGACAGCGCGTACGGCGTCTGGTGCAGCATCCCCCACAACTTCGAGGTCTCGTCGGTGTCCATCTGGATCGGCGAGAACCGCACCCGCTGCGGCGACTCCGCCAGGTCGCTGCTCGCCAGGTACGGCCGCGAAGCCGCCTCCACCAGCAGTTCGCGGGGCAGCACCGGGATCTCCTGCAGGGTCCGCACCACGCAGCCGATCAACCGCTGCCCCACCAGCTCGGTCTCCTCGCCGTAGGCGCTGATCAGGTAGTGCAGGTCCAGCGCCGCGGTGGGCCGGGCCAGCAGCCCGCCACCGGAGGCGCGGCTGGGCAGCTCGGTGTTGCGCATCGACGGGTTCGGCGCCACCTGGTAGAGGAACACGGTGATCGTCGGCTCGGTCGGCGGTTCGGCCGGCGGCTTGCGGGTCTCCACCGAGACCGCGAAGTCGATCTCGGGCCGCAGGTTGCTCTCGATCAGCAGCGCGAGGGCCTGCGTGACCGTGGCGATGGCCAGTGCGTTGCTCATGAACCCGCCCGCTCGTCGAGGTAGTCGGCCAGGTTCACCGCTGGCGCGCGGCGGCCCGCGCGCTGCCGTTCCGGTGGGCGCGGCGGTGCGGCGGCGCTGACCTGGAGGCGCCCGATCTCCACCCGCACGGCCGGTTCCGCGGGTGCGGGCGTCCGGCGGCGGGCCGCGGGCGCGGTGCGCGGTGCGGCAGCGGCGGCGGCGATCCGGGTGCGCGGGGAGTCGGCCGGGGCCGGGGCGGCGGCCACCGGACGCAGCGTGCCGCCGCCCTCCCGCACCGGTTCGGGCTCGCCCGGCACGTTCTCCCGGGTCGGGCGCGGCGGTTCGGGCGCCGGGGTGACGTGCGCCGGCGGCACCAGCCTCGCCACCGGTTCGGCCTCGTCCCGCTGCGGTGCGGCTTCCGGCCGCGGTGACGGCTCGGTGGCCTGGGATTCGGTGCGTACCAAGGTGATCCGGTCGGTGCGGTGCACCTCCCGCTCCACCCGCCGCAGCTCGCGCTCCCGCAGCACCGGAGCCGGAATCCGGGCTGCTACGGGAGATTCGGCCTCCGGCGCCGGGTCCGGCAGCGAGTCCACCCGCTCGAACGGCCCCGGCAGCCGAGGGCGCAGCCGCACCGCCGCCGGATCGTGCCGGGCGGCCAGCCGGTCGAAGAAATCAGGCATCAGCGCACAACTCCAGGTAGTAACGCCGCCGAAGCGGACTGAGCGCCAGGATCTGCGGTTCGCTCCACCCGTAGGCGGCGGCGAGCAGGTGCACGTCCAGCAGCACGTCCCGGGACCACGAATCCAGTTCCGACCACAGGAATTCGGCCACGTCCAGCACCGTCGGCGTACCGCCGCCGCAGTGCGGGCAGTGCACGGTCACCGCCAGGTCCGCCGCCGGATCTGCCTGCTCGGCGAGCTCCGCCATCCGCCGCCGCACCCGCTCCGGCAGGCTTTCCGGCTCGACCGGTTCGCCGTCGCGTTCGGCGGCGAGCGTGCAGCGGGCCAGCAGCCGAGCGCCGCGCTGCTCGGCCGGGGCCACGGCCACGGCGTCCAGGTCCGCGGCCGTCGGCAACCGGAACTCGACCTCGATCCCGTCGTCGACGACCCGCAGCGGATCACCGGTGGGCCGCGGGTGGTCGGCGAGGCCGCGCGCGTCCAGGTCGAACTCGACGACCTCGCCGCACGCGGCGCACTCCAGCAGCACCTGCATCCGCTCGCCGAACAGCGCCCGGCGCAGCACCAGCAGGTCCGCCACCCGCGCCCCGAGCGGTTCCGCGTCGAGCTGCGCCACCGACGCCTCCGGCCGCGCCGCGCGGTGCAGCACTTCCGCCCGCCCGGCCGCGCGTCGCGCCAACCCCGCTTCCCAAGCGGCCAGCAGCTCCGCCGGTCCCGTCACCACCACCCGGTACCCCTCCCGCCGAACCGTCGTCCGCCGCGCGGTCAGGCGGGATTGGTGAACGCGGGTTCGGTCGGCTCCGGGACCTCGTAGTCCCGTTCCCAGCCCTCGCACTCCAGCTTCAAGCTCTGGATCGCCACCGCGTTCGCGTTCGCGTCCAGCTCGCCCAGCACCTGGTACTCGCTGGGCCAGGTGCGGTACAGCTTGTGCGAGACGGCGACCTGCCCGGCCTCGTTGAGCAGCTGGATGACGATGTCCTTGCGGAAGTCCGCGAGCGACACCTCCGACCCGAGCCCGGCGCCGACCTGCCAGACCTTGTTGGCCCACCGGTCGAACTCGGGGTCGTGGGTGACCCCGCGCTCCAAGGTGATGCCCTCGAACTCGGACCGCCCGGGCGCCTTGCGCGGGGAGCTCGGGTCACCGCCGTGGCGGTGCTTGACCACCTCGGTGGTGCGCTTCAGCGGGCTGATCTTGCTGACGCCCGCCACGGTGCGCCCGTCCCAGAGGACGAGGAACTTGAAGTTCTTGTACGGGTCGAAGCGGTGGGCGTTGATCTGGAACTCGGCCATGCTCACTCCTCCGGTTCGCTACGCCTGCGGGAGGCCGGCGAACTGCTGGATGGTCACGATCACGAACTCGGCGGGCTTCGTCGGGGCGATGCCGACGACGACGTTGACGACTCCGCGGTCGACGTCCTCCTGCGTGGTGGTGTCGGCGTCGCACTTGACGAAGTACGCCTCGCGGGGCGTGCCACCCTGGAACGCGCCCTGCCGGAACAGGGTGTGCAGGTAGGCGGAGGCGTTGAGCCGGATCTGCTGCCACAGCTGCTCGGTGTTCGGTTCGAACACCGCCCACTGCAAGCCGCGGCGCAGGCTCTCCTCCACGTGCAGCGCCAGCCGCCGCACCGGCAGGTACTTCCACTCCGAGTCGGCCGCGTCCGAACCCGCGAGGGTCCGCGCGCCCCACACGACCGCGCCCACCACGGGGAAGCTGCGCAGGCAGTTCACCCCGAGCGGGTTGAGCAGGCCGCTCTCCCGGTCGGTGAGCCGCACCGACGGCGATCGCACCCCGAGCAGCTTGGCCTCGGTCCCCGCGGGCGCCTTCCACACGCCGCGCTCGGCGTCGGTGCGGGCGATGACCCCGGCGACCGCCCCGCACGGCGGGAAGGACCGCAGCCGCCCGGACAGCGGGTCGACCAGTTGCAGGTGCGGGAAGAACAGACCGGCGTGGTCGCTGCGCACCGGGTCGAACGCGGCGATCCCGGCGCGCACCGCATCCACCCCGGACCACGCCGCCGGCGCGTCCACCAGCAGGAAGATCCGACGCTCGCGGCAGATCCGGTCGGCGGCGGTGAGCACCGCCAGCACGTCCTCAGTGGACTCGTACCCGGCGAGTTCGGGCAGTGCCAGCAGGTTCACATCGTCCACGTCGCGCAGCGCCTGCAACCCGGTCTTGCGCGCCTCGCTGCCGATGAGGTCGCGCGGTCCGGGCGGGTCGCCGTCCTCCCCGCACTCCAGCGGGAACACCGGCGGGCGCACCGTCTCGTCGAGCCCGAGGTCCCCGGCGCACTCGCCGCGGAACCGGACCTCGTCGGCCGGGTCGGTGGAACCGGCGACGGTCTGCAGCCGGTCGCCGAACGCGGTGACGGTCGCCCCGGCGAACGCGCGCCTGCCCGGCGCGTCCGGCAGCGAGCGCAGCTTGCGCTCCAGCAGCAGCGCCAGTTCGGCGACCGTGCACGGCGCCTCGCCGTCCACGTCCTCCTCGTAGAGGGTGAAGTCCCGCTCCACGTCGCCGATCTTCGCGGTGAGCTCCACGTTCAGGTCGGGCAGCTCGCCGTCGAACGGGCGGGAGACGGTGCCGCTCGCGGCGGGCAGCCCCGAATCCAGCACTTCGACGCGGATCAGCGCCGAGGACGAGTTCACCGCGGTCTCCGCGTACCGGCCGTGCCCGGGATCCAGCGACAGGCCGCCGAAGGATTCGCGGGCGCCGACCCGCGCGTCGGCGACGTGCAGGTTGAACGTCTCCTCCGGGTGGTTCGTGTCGTGGTCGACGGTGACGTGCAGGCCGTTGCCCCACGCACCCGGTTCCTTCGCGTGCACCGCGAGCACCGGGCAGTCCTTGCGCCGGTCACCGGCGTGCAGCACCACCGAGGCGGCCTTGCCGCTGCCTCGGGCGGCGACGCGCACGACGACCGCGATCGTGCCGCCGCCGGCGAAGAACTGGTGCACCGCGTAACCGAGCGCGCCGCGTGAGGTGAGCCCGCCGAAGCGGCGCTCGAACTCGGCGAAGCTGGTCACCCGGACCGGCTCGTTCAGCGGCCCGCGGCGGGTGTGCCCGACGAACGCGGTCACCGAGGTGGTGACGGTGGAGATGGTGCGCGCGCTGCTCGGGATCTCCTCGACGTGGACACCTGGATAGGACGTGTTCGTCGGCATGCCCCTCCCATTCCTCCACGCGCCGGAAAGCGCGCGGGGTCAGGGGGAAAGGCAGTGGAACGTGGGGCGCGAAAAGCGCTCGACCCGGAAATGCCGGGTCGCGAGATGAGACCATTCCCCCAATGGCTGTTCGGAGCAGTGGAGCTCCGATCGTTCGCGCGTCGAGCAGGGCCGGGACCCCTTCCCGGCTGGCGACCTGCTGGAACCGGTGCGCGAGCCCAGTTTCTTGAGATCGCACTCGGAGGTCAAGCGGTTTTCACGAATGGCCCAGCAACCCGAAGATCAGCGATTCGAAGAATCAGCCGGGGTGCGCCGAACGGCGCAATCGAATGTGTTGGTTCGAGTGAATCGGGAAATGCTCACCGGGGCTCGGCGATCGAGGGCACCCGTTCCGCGATCGGCGGCGGACCGGGCGGGGTCCCGTCGCCGAAGGGGCGGCCACCGAGCTCTTCGCGGCCGTGCGGGCTCAGCCAGCCCGACGGGTCCGGCCCCTTCGGCACGATCCCGGTCGGGTTGATCTCGGTGTGCACCCCGTAGTAGTGCTGCTTGATCTGCTCGAAGTCGATGGTGTCGCCGAATCCCGGCGTCTGGAACAGGTCGCGCGCGTAGGACCACAGCACCGGCATGTCGGTGAGCGTGGATTGGTTGCACTTGAAGTGCCCGTGGTAGGCGGCGTCGAAGCGCACCAGCGTCACCCAGAACCGCACGTCGGCCTCGGTGATCGTGTCGCCGACGAGGTAGCGCTGCCCGGCGAGCCGCTCGGACAGCGCGTCCAGCCGGGCGAACAGCGCGTCGTAGGCCTGCTCGTACGGCCCTTGGGCCTTCGCGAACCCGCACTTGTAGACGCCGTTGTTGACGTCGTGGAACAGCTGACCGGAGATCTCGGCGATCTCGTCGCGGTGCGCGGCGGGGAACAGGTCGGGCGCACCGGGCCGGTGGTGCGCGGTCCACTGCGTGGCGAGGTCGAATTCGAGGTCCTGGTAGGCGTTGGTGACGACCTTCCCGGTGGGGATCTCGACGACCGCGGGCACGGTCACGCCCTTGTCGTAGCCCGGGATCGCCCGCTCGTAGGCCTCGCGCAGCCATTCGATGCCGAGCACCGGGTCCACGCCGCCGGGGTCGAGGTGGAAGCGCCAGCTGCGGTCGTCGTGCAACGGGCCGGCGATGCCCAGCGACAGCACCGGTTCCAGGCCGAGCAGCCTGCGCACGATGATCACGCGGTTCGCCCACGGGCAGGCGCGGGCGCCGATGAGCCGGTACCGGTGCGGTTCGACGGGCCACGGGGAGCTCCCGTCGGCGGTGATCCGCTCCTGCACGCCCAGCGGTTCGCGGACGAACTCGTCGGTCGAGGACTGCGCGGCTCCCACGATGCGACCCCCTTGCGGCTGCGGCCGGACTCCGCCCGACCCTACGCCGCCGAACGGCCCAGCGTTCACCGCCGAACGGGCACGCCCCCACCACCCCAGGTGAGCGCCCCGCCGGACCGAGCGAGGCGAACGGGCCACTCACCTGGAACGGCCCCGCGGGCGAGTGGCCCACCAGACCGAGCAGGCGGGGGCGAAGGGGCGCTCGCCTGGGGGACGGTGCGGGAGGTCGACCTCCAGGGTGACCTAGGTTATCGTGACTTAGGTGTGGATCGACGTCCTGCTGCTGGCCCATCTCGCCAAGGAGCCCTCGCACGGCTACGAACTGCGGAAACGGGTGGAGGAAGGAACCGGGTTCGCGCTGTCGAACAACTCGCTCTACCCGGCGCTGCGGCGGTTCACCGAAGCCGCGGCCGTCACCCGCTCCGCCGAGCCGCAGGTGGGCCGGCCGCCGCGCAACGTCTACACGATCACCGAGGTCGGCCGGGAGCTGCTGCACGACATGCTCGCGGAGCTGCCCGCCGAACTCGCCGCGGACGAACCGGAGTTCCTCGCCCGCCTGGCGCACTTCGACTGGCTGACCGCCGACGAGCGCCTCGGCGTCGTCGAGTCGCGCCGGTGCGCGCTGCGGCAGCGCCGCGACCGGCTTTCCGCGCTCACCCGCAACGGCGCGAGCGCCTGGGGGCAGGAGGCGCTGGACGAGTCGCTGCGCAGGCTGCGCGCCGAACTGGACTGGCTCGACGGGATCGCCGCCCGGGCCACCGCAGATTCACCACCACAGGAGGAGCACCCATGAGCACCACGGCCGAAGCCCTGCCGCAGCTGCCGTTCGACCGGCCGAACGTGCTGGAGATCGCGCCGCTGTACGAGGTGCTGCGCAAGCAGGCGCCGATCACCCGGGTGCGCACGCCCGCCGGGGACCCGGCGTGGCTGATCACCTCGTTCGAGGAGGCGCGCGCCGTGTTCGGTGACGGGCGGTTCGGCCGCTCCCACCCGGCTCCGGAGCAGGCCTCGATGATCTCCGACGCGGGCGTCCTCAACGGACCGAACGGCGACTACGACACCGAGCAGGCCCGGCACAACCGGATGCGCAAGCTGCTCACCCCCGCGTTCTCCGCGAAGCGGATGCGGCTGCTCACCGACCACGTGCAGGACCTGGTGCGGGGCTGCCTGGACTCGCTGCAGGCCGCGCACGACGCGGACCCGGATTCCCCGGTGGACCTGCACGAGCACCTGTCGTTCCCGTTGCCGGTGCTGGTGATCTGCGAACTCCTCGGAGTGCCGTTCGAGGACCGCGAGTACTTCGCCGGGCTCTCCGACCGGATGAGCCGGCTGGGCACCGGCGACGCCGCGCAGGCCGCGCGGGCCGAGCTGGCCGAGTACATGGCCCGGCTCGCCGAGGCGAAGCGGCACTCCCCCGGCGAGGACGTGGTCACCGACCTGGTGCGGGCGCAGGAGGCCGACCCGGACTTCGACGACGGCGAGCTGTCCAGGCTCGCCTCCGGCCTGCTGTTCGCCGGGCACGAGACCACGGTGACGCGCATCGACCTCGGGGTGCTCCTGCTGCTGACCGACCTGGATCGCCGGGACGAGTTCGCCGCCGACCCGGCCGGCCGGGTGCAGCAGACCGTGGAGGAGATCCTGCGGGTCGCCGACCCCAGCGGCCTCGGCCTGCTGCGCTACGCCCACGAGGACGTGGAGGTCGGCGGGCAGCTCATCGCGCGCGGTGACGCGGTGCTCATCCCGACCGGTGCGGCGAACCGCGACGAGTCGGTGTACGGCGAGCCGGAGCACTTCGACCCGGAGCGCAAGCCGAACGTGCACCTGACCTTCGGGCACGGCATGCACTTCTGCATCGGCGCGAGCCTGGCGCGCACCGAGCTGAAGGTGGTGTTCACCGAGCTGTTCCAGCGGTTCCCGAAGCTGCGGCTGGCGGTGGACGTCGACGACCTCGACGTCCGCTCCGACCGGGTGACCGGCGGCGTGAAGGCCCTGCCGGTCACCTGGTGAGCGAACCGGTGCACGTCCCGGACGGGACGTGCACCGGCACCCCACCGCCGAGCGCGTCCCGGCCGGAATGCCGACAATGCGGCGGACGGACGGCCGAGGACCTGGGGGCTCATCGTGCGACGCGAGGACATCGGACCGCGGTACTTCGGCGAGCGGCTCGGCTACGAGCACGCGGTGCTGCTCGAACGCCCGGAGCGGTGGCTCCTGATCGCGGGGCACGAGTCCCGCGCCGACGACGGCTCGATCGCGCACCGCGGGGACCTGCGGGCGCAGCTGGAGCTCACCTTCCAGCGCATCCGGGAGACCTCGGCCGAGGCCGGGTTCACCCTCGCCGACGTGGTGCAGCTGCGCATCCACGCGATCGATATCCGCGCGGTGACGGCGAACTACGACGTGATCACCGGAATCCTGGCCGCGCACGACTGCCGCCCGACCAGCACCTTGATCCAGGTCGCCGCCCTCTCCGACCCCGACATGCTCGTCGAGATCGAGGGCATCGCCGCCCGGTGACCGGCCCCGTCACGTCTCCTGGCCGAAGTGCTCGGTGAGCCGTCCTGCGGCGGTCCGCATGTGGGCGCTCATGGCTTCGGCGGCGGCGTCCGGGTCGCCGTCGCGCAGGGCCGCGTAGACCAGTTCGTGCTCGGCGAGGGCGAGGTCGGCGTGGCCCTGGTCGGCCAGCGCCCGCTCCACCCACAGCCGCAATAGCGAGCGCACGTTCTGCAGCAGCTGCTGCAGCACCACGTTCCCGGAGGCCACCGCGATCCGCAGGTGGAACAGCCGGTCGGCCTCGACGAACTTGTCCAGTTCGGTGCGGTTCTCCCGCATCCCGTCCAGCTGGGCGGCGAGGTCGGCGAGGTCGTCGTCGGTGCGGCGGACGGCGGCGCTGCGCACGGCGAGCACCTCCAGCCCGTTGCGCACCTCGACGAGTTCGCGGGTGCGCGGCTCGCCGAGCATGAGCCCCCAGCTCAGCGTCTGCGGCAGCAGTTCGGAGGCGCTGCCGCGCAGGTAGGTGCCGGAGCCGGGCCGCACGTCGACGATGCCGAGGATCTCCAGCGCCGCCAGCGCTTCCCGGATCGCGGAGCGCCCGACGCCGAGGGAGGCGGCGAGGCTGCGCTCGGGCGGCAGCCGGGTGCCGGGCTCCAGGTCGCCGGTGGTGAACAGGTCCAGCAGCCGCTTGGCGACCGCGGAGACGGCCGTACCCGCGGGCACGGTGCCGAGGGCGGCGCCGAACGCGGCATCGGGGTTTTCCGGGTACGGAGGCATGGGCACGCATCCTAACTTCTTGCCGTCGGGCCGACTCTTGTCGCGTAGGGGGTCGGGTGGCGGAACCTCAGCGGTGCCCCCCCGGGGGGCGGCGGTTGAAAACGGGGGCCGCCCCAAAAAAAAAAACAATACACCCCCGCGGGCCCCCGAGAACCCCGC